>NZ_BPPH01000013.1:0-65028 GCF_021602765.1 Acinetobacter sp. KAM396 | reverse complement strand
TTTCTTCTTGGTCTACGTGCCATAAAATACTCCATATATTGATGTTTATAACATCATTTGAGGAGCAGAATATCACTTATAGGAGTTGTTCAAATTTACGGATCCATCTCTTTGTTTGTAAGATGGTGAAATTTTCATCTTTTATAGCTTTTTTTGATGGTTTAATATGAATTATTTAATAAAGGGAAGTTTGTTTGCTGCTGTTTTTTCAGCTTCAGTTTTTTCTCAAGCAGCAATTTTTGGAACTTATAATGAAGAAGGTAATTTGTTTCGCAGTCATTTGAATAATCATTTATCTGAAGATTTAGCTGCTAAATTTAAAGATAAAGTAGATTCAAAAGACGGCGTACTATATTTACTGGAGCAGGCACGTTTATTACAAGTCAATCATCAGTATGAAGAAAGTTTGAATCATTATAAGCAGGCTTTTGAATTGCTAGATAAACAAAAAAGTCGTGCAAAAATTAGTCTGAGTCGGGTCGGATTTAAAGCACTTTCTATGGTGAGTAATGATTCGGTGGTGCCTTATTTGGTGCCACCTCATGAACAGGTATTGGCACATATTTCTCAAGCCAAAAATTATATTTTTCTAAAAAACCTTGAGGCTGCTGCTGTAGAAATGCGTGTTGCACAGGGTATTCAGCGTGAAATTGAACTGGCGCATCAGGCTGAGTTTGAAAAGAAAAAAGAGAAAAATACAAAAGCAAATGCATCTTCAAATGCCGCATTGCATGTTTTAGATGAGGCATTTGTTGGCTTAGATCCAATTGCGGGCAAGATTAAGAATACTTATCAAAATGCTTATGCTTTTTACATGGCTGCTAACTTGTGGGAAACCTTAGGCGAATATAACGATGCTTTGGTGGATTACAAAAAAGCTTATGAGTTACAGCCTGATGAGCAGATTGCTAAGGATGTAAAGCGTTTAGATCAATTGGTTGCAAAACAAAGTAATAGTAGTGTGCCTGTTATTGTATTTATTGAACAAGGTATCGTTCCACAGAAAGTTGAAAATAAGTTAGATATTCCGACTCCGGGCGGCATTATCAACATTGCTTTTGCAACTTATGAACCTAGCACTTATGTTGCACCTAAAAGCCTGAAAGTGAAGCTGAATAATCGAGTTTTGCAAGACAGTTATGTGATTAGTGATATTGGTGCATTGGCTGTCAAAGACTTAAAAGAAAAAGTCGTTGGAACTTTAACAACCCAAGTGATTCGTGCCACAGCCAAATATGCTGCTCAAAAAGAGCTTGGTAACCAATTTGGTGTTTTAGGGCAATTGGCAGGTAACGTGCTCAATATGGCAACCGAGCGAGCAGATTTACGAGCTTGGACAACTTTGCCAAGTAATACGCAAATTGCACGTCTGAACTTAACACCAGGGACACACAACTTACAGTTATCGTCAGGTAATTTGTCAAGCTCCTCTGTGAAGTTGGATGTAAAAGCCAATGAGACAGTATTTGTTTATGCACATCATGTGAATGACAAAATTACAGCAAGTGTAAGTAGTATTCCACGCCAATAATATTGAAGAGAACTTTATGAAAAATCAGTTAAAACTCGCATTACTCGCTCTTAGTGCTGCGGCGATGGTTGGATGTACAGCCCCTAATGCTTTGTCTACACAGACAGATGCAAATAACGAAGTAAGTATTCGCACCATTACCAATAACCCAGTCTTAACCACTGAGGTATTTGTTGAGCGTGTGGGAATGTCCATGGCAGGCGACTTAAAAAAGGCATCAATTGCCATTAAAAACCGCCGTTTCAATAACAAAGATTTTAGCTACAAAATCGTATGGGTCGATGCGCATGGGGCAGAAGTGAACCCTGAAGGTGCGATTTGGAAACCAATTCAGTTAACGGGTCGAGAGGTGAAGGGCGTGCAATCTTTAGCACCAAATCCATCGGCTGTAGATGTTGTTGTGTATTTAAAGAAATAAGTGAGATAGAGCAATGAATGCAAAGTTAATCATGGCTGTGGTAGCAACTTCTGTTTTGGCAACAGGTTGTGCAACAACGGGTAGTGCAGTGAGTTATGGTGATGCTCAGGCTGTAGAAACTTTAACGAAAGATTTTGGATCGACAGATCTACAAATGATTGCTGCAAAGATGGTGGATGATATGCTGACCTTCCCACCTGTGGTGCAAATGACGCAAACTCGTCGTCCAGTCATTGTACTTGATCGTATTCATAACAAGACACAAGAACATATCGATACAGAATCTATTACAGATACGATTCAGAACAAATTAATTAATTCAGGGAAGTTCCGTTTTGTAGATATGAAATCTGTCAATGCGATGGCGCAGCAACTTGCCTATCAAAAACAAAGCGGCATGGTCAATCAAGCGACTGCAGTGCGTACTGGTGGACATATCGGTGCTGAATATATGCTCAATGGCAATCTATCTAGTATTGTAAAAAATGCAGGTGGTAAGAGCGATGTGTATTACAAGTTCACATTTAAATTGCAGAACTTACAAACTGGCATTGTAGAGTGGACAGGCGAAAAAGAAATCCGTAAGGCAGCAAAGCGCTCAACTTTTGGTCTTTAATTTAATCTGAAAGCAACTGCGCTGTGATAAGCGCAGTTGCTGTTGAAGAATAGAACATGAAAAAAATATTATTTGCAGGCTTATTATCTGGATTATTGTGCAGTCCTGCTTTTGCTGCGATTAAAGAAGTGATTAAAGAGGCAACGGGTAGTGGTCCAACACAACACCAAGCTATTTCTGAAGCATTATTTATTGCAGTTCAATCGGTGAATGGTGCTTCGGTATCGTCACAAATGAATTATGAAGAAACAGTTTCTTTATCTGTAAATAATCAGGGCTGGACATATACGGGTAAAGTTTCACCTGTATTTAGTGTAGCCAATCAAGGTTCGGGTTCTGTCACCAAGTTTCAGGTCTTGAGTGTTTCTGGTGCTAAAAATAATTATCGCGCTAAAGTTCGCGCACATGTGGTGAAGTTTGAATCTACTGTACAAGATCAACACATGCGCCGTATTGCAGTCTTGCCATTTCAAATGGCAGAAAAAAATAACCGCTTAGCCAGCGGTGCTTCTGCTTCTGAGTTTAGTCAAGAATTATCAGATACTTTAGGTACTTATTTGGCACAGTCAGGGCAGTTAAGTGTTGTTGATCGTCATTACATAGATGAAATGCAATTTGAAAATGACTTCCTGTATTGGGATGGTGCACCGCATGAGTTAGCGCGTATTGGTCAAAAAGTAGGTGCTGATTATTTACTCGTGGGGCGTATTAACGATTTGTCAGTTGCTAGCGGTCAACAAATGTATGGGTTAAATGCTGGTGCAGAGCAGGTGCGTTTAACGTGGCGAGTGATTGAAGCGAATACCAGTAAGGTAGTTGCGGCAGGGACTTTTAATCGTACCTTATCGAACTTGATGACACAGAATCTTTTAAATAACAGTTTAAATGATAGTACTGCAGATAAGATTGCCCAAAGTTTAAATCCTGAAATTTTACAGGGTCTTAAACTACAACCTGTGCAATCTTCTAGCAGTCAATTTTATGATACCTCTCCAGGTTATGAAATGACACCTGGTTCAAGTGACCAACCTGTGAAATGGTAAATAATGATTAAGCTTGTTTTAGACCTAAATAAATCCCCCTGAAAATCAGGGGATTTATTTTTTAAGCCTGTTGAAACTTCAATTGGCGTAATTGTTTGGCGTGTTGCAAGGTAGTGTCATTAATTTCAACACCGCCTGTCATGCGTGCCAATTCTAAAATACGCGCATCTTCTTCTAATTCAACAATGGTACTGCTGGCAGGATCGGTCTGACGCTTTTTCACTAAAAGGTGTTGATCAGACTGTGCAGCTACTTGTGCTTGGTGGGTAATACATAAAATTTGAACGTGTTGCGCCAAACCTGCGAGCAAACGCCCTACAATTTCAGCAGTACCACCACTAATCCCGACATCAATTTCATCAAAAACCAAAACTTCAGCTTCGGTTTTTTCGGCATTCATGACTTGCATAACCAAGGCAATCCGCGATAATTCGCCACCAGAAGCCACACGTGCTAATGGCTGAGCAGGAATACCTTTGTTGGCAGTAAACAGTAGTTGAATAAAACTTAACCCCTCCGCAGAAACCTGCTCTAAAGGTTCAAACTTAAATTCAAAATGTGCCTCAGGCAGTGCCAACTGTTTGACTTGCTCGGTCAGTTGTTTGGCAAGTGGTGCGGCTGCTTCACGACGGATGTCATCTAAATGTTGTGCTTTGGCTAAAAAGTCCTGATGTGCCACTTCGACTTGTTCTGCCAAAGTTTCAGGGTCTTCAAGTTCATGTAAAGCAGTGAGCTCAGTTTGCCAAGTATCAAATTCTTGTTTTAATAATTCAGGTTGTGTGCGGTATTTACGCGCTAAACGATGAAAGACTTCTAATTTTTGATTCAGTTCTTCCATGCGTTCAGGGTCAAAGCTTTGACGATCAATAAACTGACGTAAATTGGCTGTCGCATCATCTAATTCACTTTGCGCATTTAACAATGAGTTATAAATTTCTGATAATTGTTCACTGCGTCCCGCATGAGATTCCAAGCGGCGAATAATCGAAGCAATTTCCTGAGTGATATTTTGCTCGGCTTCGTCTAAGGCATTTAAGCTATAACTGCAGTCCTGCATGATATGTTCATGATGGCTTAGGCGATCAAACTCTTGTTCAATCTCCTTATAATCGATTTGTACCAGTTCTTCGAGTTCTTCGAGTTGTAAGTTTAGAGTTTCGATGCGCTGCTTGCGAGTTGCCTGTGCATCCAGCGCCGCCTGATGCTGTCGGATATTTTTTTGCCAGGTACTATAAGCATCACGTACTGCTTGGGCAGGGGTATAAAAATTATAATAACGATCAAGCCAGTGCTTTGGATAAGGCGGTTCCAACAATTGTTGTTGGCTGTGCTGGCTATATAGCTGTACTAGCAAGCGTCCAATTTCTTTCAGCTCTGACAAACTGCTTGGGCGTCCATTAATCCATGCCTTGCTGCGTCCTGTGGCAAAAATTACCCGACGTAAATGGATTTCACCAGACTCATCATCTAATTCATGTTCTTTTAGCCATTGTGCTTCAGGGCTATTGTTCTGATAACTGAAACTCGCAGTCACATCGGCTTTATCTGAGCCAAAACGCACATAATTGGTATCGGTACGTTCACCTAAACAGGCAGAGAGTGCATCTAATAGTAAGGATTTACCGGCACCTGTTTCCCCTGTTAGAACGTTAAAACCTGTTTCAATATCCAGTGCTAAGTGGTCGGCAAGGGCAAAGTTAATCAGTGTTAAATGAGTCAGCATAAACGCATCCAAGCTGCGAAAAGTGTCAGTGAAAGAGAGTTAAGTTTTGGAAATGCCATAACAAGGCTGTTATTTTCGTCTGTTTAATTCTAGCTTAAATTGCAGCACAAACAACAAAAAATGTACCCGATAAGCATCCTATATAAAACGCAAGACTCGTTGACCATTTCATTTGATAGTCATCAAATTGCAGTATATTCGCTTAGGAAGTTTTTAGGTGCTGCCTGATCGGGTGAAACTTAAATGATACACATACTATTTGTGATCTGTTTCACATTCAGATTTAGCACTTTAGTGGGGAAGAATCTAGAGCAGAGTACTTTGCATGCCTCTGGCATTGGCTTAGACTGTGCTGTCAGCGTGTTGCATGCTGCGTATTGAAACATTGTTCAATTTACGCAAAGCCCACTGTAAACACAGATTGATTAGTTCTGAGGACAGAATTAAACTACATCAGTCAAAAATATAAAAACGCGTTACCTGGAGAATACGCATGTCAGCTCAGTTTGATCATGTATCTGTTGTAAAAAAGTCGAATGTCTATTTTGGTGGGCAATGCATCAGTCATACGGTGCAATTTGAAGACGGTACTAAAAAAACCTTAGGGGTAATTTTACCGACCGAACAAGCCTTGATTTTCGAAACGCATGTGCCTGAACGTATGGAAATTATTTCAGGTGAATGTCGTGTCAAAATTGCCGATAGCGAAGAAAGTGAATTATTCCGTGCTGGTCAGTCATTCTATGTGCCTGGCAATAGCCGTTTTAGCATTGAAACCGACGAAGTGCTTGATTACGTGTGTCACTTAGAAGGTTAATCAACTGATCAACAGGGTATTAACTGAGTTATCAATTTTTCCTGCTTGAACACTCAAAAGGTCGGAATTGAATCAAGAAATTTTCACCCGAATCGGTTAAACTAGATCTTATTGAAATCCTGTAAAGTCAGCTTTGCAGGATTTTTCGTTTTCGCTGGTTTATTGGTGCATTAATTAGAGGTCGTTCATGGCAAAACCTGAATATTATTATGGCGTTCACTCGGTGGAGTCATTATTGGAGCTTGAGCCAGAGCGCGTCTTAACTCTTTTTACCTTAAAAGGGCGTGATGATCAGCGTTTACAAAAAATTTTAGAACTTGCCGAACCATTTGGCATTAGTGTGCAAAAAGCCAGTCGTGACAGCTTGGAAAAACTGGCAGGTTTGCCTTTTCACCAAGGAGTGGTGGCTGCAGTGCGCCCACATCCAACCCTGAATGAAAAGGACTTGGATGCCTTGTTGCAGACTGATAGTAAGCCTTTACTTTTGGCGCTCGACCAAGTCACCGACCCGCATAATTTAGGTGCGTGTATCCGTACTGCCGCTGCGATGGGGGTTACTGCCGTGATTGTGCCGCGTGATCGTTCAGCAAGTTTGACCCCAACTGCACGCAAAGTAGCTGCAGGTGGTGCAGAAAAAGTCAAATTTATCCAAGTGACCAATTTGGCACGTACTTTGGCGCATTTGAAACAAGAGTTTAATGTGCGCGTGGTGGGTACGATGCTGGATGAAAAAGCTTTGCCAATTCAGCAATTTGACTTTACAGGCACAGCAGTATGCGTGGTGATGGGCGCAGAAGATACAGGTTTACGCCCAATTACCCAGTCACAATGTGATCAAACCGTATTTATTCCAATGGCAGGAAATCTGCAAAGTCTGAATGTCAGTGTTGCAACAGGCATGGCATTGTATGAAGCTTGCCGTCAGCGTCAGGCTTAATTGCTGATTTTGTATTTGCTATTCTATTGATGTTTTCAACACAGTGATTCGTCTGTCTCCGCAAAAGCAAGGTTATGCTTTGGTGCTTGTTACCATGTGTATTTGGGGTGGTTTTACCCTAACTGCTCGGCTGAATGCACAATGGCAGATCAGCGCTTGGGATATTACCGCCTTACGCTTCGCTTTGGCTTTTTGTATTTTAATGCCGATTCTCATCTGGAAAAGAGATACGGCATTTTTATGGAAAAAAGAGCCTTTTATTTTGGCAATGATTGGCGGAGTGGGCTATTGCCTGACTGCGTATAGCGCTTTTCATTATGTACCTGCTGCTCATGCTGCTATTTTTCTGAATGGTTGTATTCCTGTTTGTACCGCTATTGCGGCTTGGGTATTATTTCGAGTGCCTTTTGACCGACATACCTGGATCAGTATTGTAATTATGTTGACTGCCATTGCGGGTATGAGTGCGCTGATGTATCAAGAAACAGGTGTTGCCTTTGGACTTGGGGATGGACTGTTTTTTATCAGCGCTATTTGGTGGGGTGTGTTTACGGTTTTATTAAGACAATGGAAGCTTTCCGCTTGGCATGCTATGGCGGGTGTCGCAATTTGGTCGGCAATCGTCTATGTCCCGATTTACGTACTGTTTTTCCCGAAACAACTCAGCACACCTGAACCGATTCATTTATTGCTGCAAACTATTTTTCATGGAGTGTTTGTGGTGATCATCGCAACACTTAGCTATGTCGAGGCAATTAAGCGTTTGGGAGCATTCAAAACTGGCAGTATTGTGACCTTGGCGCCGTTTATCGCTGCGATTCTTGCTGTCCCTTTATTGGGTGAACCTTTGAGTTTAGCAATTTTATGTGGCTTGGTGGGTATGGGGATTGGTGCTTTGCAACCTTGGCGTTGGTGGGCTCGACCTGACAGCTTAAAAGCTCAACTTGAACAGCAAAAACAACAGTCAGATTAATTTGCTTACTGCATCGCTCGCTTTAAATACTGCTGATGCAATACTTCAAGTTTGCTATACAAATGATCTAAATGCCCATCATTTAGCACAATGTCATCGGCTAGGCGTTGTTTTTCAGCACGTGGCATTTGTGCTTGAATAATTTTATGAATTTGCTCAACCGTTTGACCATCACGTTGTGAAGCACGGTGAATTTGTAGGGCTTCAGTAGCATCAATCAATAATGTATGTCGGGTCAATTGATGTTGATTGGTTTCAAACAAGAGTGGTGAAACCAAAACCACATAGGGACTGTCGGCAGTATCTAATTGTTGAATAATCGATTCACGAATTGCAGGGTGGGTGATTTTTTCAAGTGCTTGTCGTGCACTTGGTTCTTTGAAAATGTGTTCACGTAAGGCACGACGATCTAGTTCGCCATTTTCAAGTAAAACCCAATCGCCAAAGTGTTGTTGAATTTGCTTTAAGGTAGGCTGTCCTTTTTCAACCACTTCACGTGCAACAACATCCGCATCGACCACAACAATGCCTTGGGTCTCGAACCACGCACTGGCTGCAGACTTGCCACTGCCAATTCCTCCTGTTAGACCCAAAACAAAACGCATGTGCTGTCCTTATTGTCCCAAATATACTTTCATGATTTGCTCGCCCCATAAAAAGGCAATCCAGCCCGCAATGGCGATATACGGACCAAATGCAAAGGGTTGGTTTTCTTTACGCACTTTTAACAGAATAATGCCAATAATAGCCCCAACTAAGGACGATAGCAGCACAATCAGGGGTAACATCATCGGCCCCATCCATGCACCTAAAGCGGCAAGGAGCTTGAAGTCACCATAGCCCATGCCTTCTTTGCCTGTGACGATTTTAAACAGGTAATACACCACCCATAGACATAGGAAGCCAATTACATAACCCCAAATTGCCGATGTCGGTGAGGTATAGGTGGCATAGCTGTTTACTGCCAAACCCAGTGCAGCCAAAGGCAGGGTGTAACGGTCTGGCAAGAGTTGTGTATCAAAATCAATGAAGGTGAGTGCAATCAAGGTATAAGTGAGCAGCAAACCAAACAGCATTTGTACAGTTGGGCCAAATACCGCAAGCACAATCAGGGCGCAAACAGCGGTTAATACTTCAATCATTGGATAACGTACGCTGATCAGGTTTTGGCAGTTGCCACATTTACCGCGTAATACCAACCAACTCAGCACAGGAATATTTTGATACCAACGAATTGGGTTGTGACATTTGGGGCAGGTCGATGCAGGTTTGCTCAGGGTGATTTTACTTTCATCAATAATGGCTTGTTCAGGATGTAATAACATTTGGCAGTCATTACGCCACTCCTGTTCCATCATTTTTGGGGTGCGGTAAATCACCACATTCAAAAAACTGCCAATACATAAACTAAAAAGTCCAACTGCGATATAGAGCGCAGTTGGATTTTGGATAAAGTACGCGATTAATTCTTGCATTAAACCACAGAACCCATTTGGAAGATTGGAAGGTACATGGCGACAACTAAACCACCCACTAAAATACCCAAGACAGACATAATCAACGGCTCCATCATTGAGGTTAAGCCATCTACTGCGTTGTCGACTTCGTTTTCATAGTGGGTTGCGACTTTATCTAGCATGGCATCTAGCGCACCTGATTCTTCACCAATGGCTACCATTTGCACTGCCATAGACGGGAATTTATTGGTGACACGCATGGCAAATTGTAGCTGCTGACCTGTTGCGACATCCTCACGGATTTTCATCACCGCTTCTTCATAGACCACGTTATTGGTTGCCCCTGCTGTGGATTCTAAAGCATCAATTAAGGGTACACCTGCAGCAAAAGTAGTGGCTAAAGTACGGCTATAACGTGCAATAATGGCTTTATAAACCAAGTCACCAAAAATAGGCGCTTTCAGTGCCGCTTTGTCTAAGAAGTCACGGAATTTTTTACTGCGTTTTTTAGCTTCCAAGAAACCTGCGATGATGACCCCAATCACAATAATCAGAATAAACCAGTATTTCTGCATCCATTGTGACATGTTCACCACCATTTTAGTGAAGGCAGGCAAGTCTGCACCAAAAGAGCTAAACAACTCTTCAAATACGGGTACGACTTTCACCATCAAAATAATGGTCACAATCACGGCTACCACAATGACCGTTGCAGGGTATTTCATGGCTTTTTTAATTTTTTGTTTGAGTAACTCACTCTTTTCTTTATAGATCGCGACACGATCTAGCATGGTTTCAAGGGCACCCGATTGTTCACCAGATTCAACCAAAGAGCAGAATAGGTTGTCAAAATATTGAGGATATTTACGCAATGCGCCAGCAAAGGTATTCCCGCCTTCCACTTCACCTTTAATGCCTAAAACCACTTCACGCATGGCGGGGTTTTCAAGACCTTCGGCAACAATCTCAAAGCTTTGCACCAAAGGCACACCTGCTTTCATCATGGTGGCAAGCTGACGCGTGAAAATGGTGATGTCTAAGGTCGACACCCGTTTTTTCATTAAGCCTTCAAGAATATTCTTTTTCTTTTGGCGAATCGTCTTGATGGTAATCCCTTGTTTACGTAATGTGACCTTTGCTAAAGCCATATTACGCGCTGGAATTTCCCCTTTTAACTTAGCCCCTTTGCGGTCAATCCCTTCATAAACGAAGGTGGGCATCATCTGTGCTTTTTTGACAGCCATGCGTATTTATCCTTATTTTAAATTTTACAACTATTCACTGGTCACACGATTGACTTCTTGCAATGAAGTCACCCCCTGCATGACCTTAAGTAACCCCGAACGACGCAGATTGTTAAACCCCGATTTTGCTGACGCATCAGCAATTTGGATGGCATTACCATCCTCCATAATAATTCTGGAAATTTCTGGTGTGACTTTCATCACTTCATAAACACCAACACGTCCTTTATAACCTTCACGGCATTCAGAACAGCCTACAGGTTGATAGACCTGAAATTCTGGATTGCTCAAATCGGCTTCAGTGAAGCCCATTTCCAATAAACTTTGTCTTGGAATGTCAGAAGGTGCTTTGCAATGCGGGCATAGGCGTCGTGCCAAACGCTGCGCAATGACGAGGTTCACCGAAGTTGCAATGTTAAAGGAGGGAACGCCCATATTGCGTAAACGCGTTAAAGTTTCTGGTGCACTGTTGGTGTGTAGGGTAGATAAAACCATGTGACCTGTTTGGGCTGCTTTAATTGCAATTTCTGCAGTTTCAAGGTCACGAATCTCACCCACCATGACAATATCAGGGTCTTGACGTAAGAAAGATTTCAGAGCGGCTGCGAAGGTTAGGCCCACTTTATTGTTAACGTTAACCTGATTGATACCTTCTAAGTTAATTTCCACTGGGTCTTCGGCGGTGGAAATGTTGGTATCTTCTCTGTTTAAGATATTTAAGCCTGTATATAGCGATACCGTTTTACCCGAACCCGTTGGACCTGTAATCAGTAACATGCCTTGCGGTTTCTCTAAAGCTTCCATGAACAATTCTTTTTGTTCTGGTTCATAACCCAAAGCGTCAATCCCAAGCATCGCACTAGATGGGTCAAGAATACGCAGTACAATTTTTTCACCGAACAAGGTTGGCAACGAGTTCACACGGAAGTCGATGGACTTGTTTTTAGATAGTTTTAATTTAATACGACCATCTTGCGGTACACGTTTTTCAGAAATATCCATTTGGGACATCACTTTTAAACGTGATGCCAAGCGGTTGGCTAACTGTAAGGGTGGTGTGGCAATTTGACGTAATACACCATCGACACGATAACGCACTCGATAGGTTTTTTCATACGGTTCAAAATGTAAGTCCGAAGCGCCCATGCGAATTGCATCAATCAGTAATTTGTTGATGTATTTAACAATTGGGGATTCATCACCCTGCGGTTCATCTTCTGCAGCTTGTTCTGGTTCGCTATTGCCATCTTCAAAGTTGAGATCGAAGTCATCATCTTCAAATTCAAAGCTAGATTCGTTGGCAAAGTTCTGTTCAATCAGTTTTACCAATTTGTCATGTTCAACTACAATGGCTTCAACATTCATTTTACTGTTGAAACGAATTGCATCCATTGCTTCGATATTGGTGGGGTTACTGGTCGCAACGTAAAGCAGGTGATTACGCTTAAAAATAGGCAGTAGACAATATTTGCTGAACAGTTTTTCATCGATGCCTTCACGCACAATCAAAGCGGAATCATAGACACTCAAGTCAAAAATAGGTTCACCAAACTCATTGGAAATTTTTTCAGCAATCAGCAGAGGTGAAATATTTAAGTTCTGAATGAGATAGGGAACAATATCTACTTTTTCTTTGTGAGCAGCCATAATGGCGGTTTGCATAGTCTCAGCAGAAACGAGCCCGTCTTCGACCAAACGTCGAATAAAACCTGTGAATTTAGGTGTAGCTTGTTGTACTGACATTCCCCAACGTCCTCAAAATCAAGATTGTTTATAATTGGTATCTTTAAAATTATACTTTTGTTGCACAAAAATACCATATCTGAAAGTGCTGTCACCACCTAAGTATCGCCTAAAAGCATGAACCAGTTACATTAATCTGCTAAAAAAATTGTAAGTCCTGCCATGAAAAGATACTTCATGCAGCAGTTTGATGCAAAGCTTGCACAAAAAACTCAGCAGAAATGTGATTTGCGTGTAGAATGTGCGCGATTAAATGAATTGTTTTTGCAGGTTATTCTATGTCGGCTACGACGTTTAAGCCTTGGGTGGTTGGCAATTGGAAGATGAATCCGATGCGTGCCGATGCTCAGCAACTTATTTCTGAATTTAAAAAATTATTACAAGACAGCCCTGTAGAGGCTGAAAAGTGTCATTTGGGGATTGCACCTGTCACTTTGGCTTTGACACAAACTCAAGCTGCTTTGAGTGAAGCAGTACGTCCTGTCTATACCGTTGCACAAGACCTGTCTCGTATTGCGGGTTTGGGTGCATATACGGGCGAAGTCAGTGCAGAATTGCTAAAAGACAGTCAAATTGATTATGTATTGGTTGGGCATTCAGAACGTCGTGAACTATTTGCAGACACACCAAGCATTTTGAATGAAAAAGTTAAAAATGCCTTGCAGGCTGGTTTGACTGTTATTTATTGTGTGGGGGAAAGTCTGCAACAACGTGAAAGTGGTCAGGCAGAGCAAGTTGTTTTGCAACAAATTTGTGATATTGCTGCCGTGGTTGACGCTGAGCAATGGCAACAGATTGTAATTGCCTATGAACCTATTTGGGCAATTGGCACAGGCAAGACAGCATCACCTGAAGATGCGCAAACCATGCATGCAAAAATTCGTGAAGGTTTAAGTCAAATCACCGCTTATGCTGTGACTCTACCGATTTTATATGGTGGTAGTGTAAAACCAGAAAATGCCGTAGAGTTAGCAGCCTGCCCAGACATTAATGGTGCTTTGGTCGGTGGTGCATCTTTAAATGCAGCATCGTTCCATCAAATTGCGCAAGCCTTTGCAAATACACAATAATGAGGAGTTCAGCATGCAAACATTTGTGCTGGTAGTACATATTATCTTAGCCATTTTAATGATTGGACTAATTTTGGTTCAGCATGGTAAAGGTGCAGATGCAGGCGCTTCTTTTGGTGGCGGTGGTGCGGCAACCGTATTTGGTGCGTCAGGCTCAGGCAACTTTTTAACGCGTTTAACTGCAATTTTGACAGCGTTGTTTTTTGCAACGAGTTTAACTTTAGCGGTGTTTGCCAAGAAACAAACCACAGGTGCATATAGTTTGCAGACTGTGCAAACGACTGCCCCTGCACAGCCAGTATCGCCTGAAACTTCACCAACTGCGCCTAAAAGCGCTGAATAATTTTATTTAGCACTTTCTTTTTTCGCATGATGCGACTAGAATGCGTCACAGCTGCGGTGGTGGTGGAATTGGTAGACACGCTACCTTGAGGTGGTAGTGCTTTCGGGCGTGGGGGTTCAAGTCCCCCCTTCCGCACCAACTTATAATCCAGAAAACATAAGTTGGTGTTAAGCAGCAAATCTGTTGATGCGGGATGGAGCAGTCTGGTAGCTCGTCGGGCTCATAACCCGAAGGTCGTTGGTTCAAATCCAGCTCCCGCTACCAATCAATCCTAAGCTTTTGGTAAATTAAGCGTGGGCGACTTAAATTTTTTTGGGTTGAGATAAGTATTTACATTTTGTTGCGGGATGGAGCAGTCTGGTAGCTCGTCGGGCTCATAACCCGAAGGTCGTTGGTTCAAATCCAGCTCCCGCTACCAAAATCTGACTAAGGTGCAACTTAAGTCAGGCAAATATGAGAAGTTTGATTGAAAACTTATTCATTTTTGTATATAATTTTTTGCACGTTGATGCGGGATGGAGCAGTCTGGTAGCTCGTCGGGCTCATAACCCGAAGGTCGTTGGTTCAAATCCAGCTCCCGCTACCAAGTTTCTAATGCTGTGGTACGTTAGTTTTAGTTGATTGAATTCAGCACAATAAACTAGCAAAGATGGTTAGATTTAGTCTAATCCCCACAGCCAAGTTTCTAAAGAGGCTCACAACTAGGTGGGCCTTTTTGCACAGTGGATATAGGTTTTACTGTGCAAGAATAGGGGCGATTACGCCCTTTTTTATTGGCTATCGTGTAGTGTCGATACAAGCCGTGCGCGGCCTAAAGTCAAAGTGTCATGTTTCACTACTACTATAGTTTGTATGAATGTGTAGTGGTCAAATAAGACCATTGAACCGCAGCAGAATGACGAGAGTAAATGAAGCTATCAAATAAAACTCAAGCACTTCAGGACTTAATTGCGCCAGCAGTGCAAGCATGTGATGTGGATCTTTGGGGAATCGAGTTTATTCCACAAGGTAAGCGTTCTTTGTTACGTATTTATATCGACAAAGCTGTCGATGAAAATGCAGAACCTGTCTTAAATGAAGATGGCGAATTAGAGCAAGGTCGTGGTATTGGTGTGCAAGATTGTGTACGTGTAACCCAGCAAGTTGGTGCAATGCTTGATGTGCATGATCCAATTTCAGGTGAATATGCACTTGAAGTGTCATCACCTGGTTGGGATCGTCCATTTTTCCAATTAGAGCAATTGCCTGCGTATATTGGGCATACTATTGCGTTACGTTTAATCAGTGCTGTAGAAAACCGTCGTAAATTTCAAGCGAAATTGGTTGCTGTAGATCTGGAAAATGAAACCATTCAGGTCGAAGTGGAAAAACAGCAGGTATTGGAGATTGACAGTCACAATATTGATAAAGCAAACCTGATTTACCAGGATTAACCAAATTAATAAGAATCTGAACGAATAGGTGACTTATGGCACGTGAAATTCTTACCGTCGTTGAAACGGTTAGTAACGAAAAAGGTGTAAGTCGTGAGGCAATTTTTGAGGCGCTTGAACAGGCTCTTGTTGCTGCGACGAAAAAGAAATTCTATGAAGGCACAAACTCAGAAGAAGCACGCTTACGTGTGGAAATTGATCGTAAAACAGGTGACTACAGAACTTTCCGTCAGTGGGAAGTGGTGGCAGATGAAGATCATGAAATGCCTGCATGCCAAGATGCAATTTCTGATGTAGACCCTGCACAATGGTCAATTGGTGATATTCGCGAACTTGAAGTTGAGTCAATTGACTTCGGTCGTATTGCTGCGCAAATTGCCAAGCAAGTGATTGTGCAAAAAATTCGTGAAGCAGAACGCGCGTTGGTTGCAGATGCTTATGAAGCTAAAGTAGGCGAGCTGATTTACGGTGAAGTGAAAAAGCAAACCAAAGATGGCTTTATTATTGATTTAGGCGACAATGCAGAAGCATATTTGGCGCGTGAAGAAATGATTGCCAAAGAAATTTTGCGTCCTAAGCAGCGTGTGAATGCAATTTTGTACAGTGTGAACCGTGAAGGTCGTGGTGCTCAATTGTTGTTGTCACGTGCTAAGCCTGAAATGCTGATTGCTTTGATGAAAAAAGAAATTCCAGAAATTTCTGAAGAAATCATCGAGATTAAAGCGGCAGCGCGTCAGCCTGGTGTACGTGCAAAAATTGCAGTAAAAACCAACGACCACCGTATTGACCCTGTAGGTGCATGTATTGGTATGCGTGGTACACGTATCCAAGCGGTACAGCAAGAGTTAAATGGTGAGCGTATTGATGTTGTGGTGTGGTCTGATGATCCTGCACAATATATCGCCAGTGCTTTAGAGCCAGCCGATGTATCGGGTATTGTGATCGATGAAGAAGAACGTACTGCTGATATTATTTTCGCCACTAGCGATCAGTTAGCGCGTGCCATTGGTTCACAAGGTCAAAACGTACGTTTAGCCTCTGAACTCACAGGTTACAAGCTGAACATGATGCTTGAAGAAGAGTATCACGCACGTCAGCAAAATGAAGCGCAACAATACTTGGACTTGTTTGTTTCACGTCTAGACATTGCTGAAGATTTGGCGATGGCATTGGTAGAAATGGGCTTCACTTCATTAGAAGAAATTGCGTATGTTCCTGCGGAAACATTTGACGAAATTGATTTAGATGAAGAACTTGTTGAAATGTTACAAAGTCGTGCCAAAGAAGTGGCTTTGGCAGATGCATTGCAACAGCAAGAAAATATCCAAGATCCGAGTGAAGAAC
Source organism: Acinetobacter sp. KAM396 (assembly GCF_021602765.1). NCBI lineage: Bacteria > Pseudomonadati > Pseudomonadota > Gammaproteobacteria > Moraxellales > Moraxellaceae > Acinetobacter > Acinetobacter sp. KAM396. The sequence continues at coordinate 48,336 of NZ_BPPH01000013.1, read as the reverse complement.
TTCTAGCAATGGAAGGCATGACACAAGAGATCGCTTATGCGCTTGCCGCTCGTGGTGTCATTACAGTTGATGATTTAGCTGACCAAGCGACTGACGATATCGAAGATATTGAAGGTTTAGGTACAGAAAAAGCGGGTCAATTGATTATGAAAGCGCGCGAATCATGGTTTAACTAGGAGGTAATATATGACGGACAAGTCGATTAAAGAGTTAGCGCTCAGTGTAGGTCGTCCAGTTGAGAAACTCCTGGAACAGGTTCGTGACGCAGGTTTACCACAGCGTAATGCTGACGATATTATTTCCACGGAACAACAAAGTACCCTAGTGAACCATTTAAAAAAGGTTCACGGTCAAGAGGGTAAAGCAGGACAAATCACGTTGAAACGTAAAACCACCAGTACCGCTAAAGTGGCAAGTACTTCGGGCAAAGCGAAAACGATTAATGTACAAGTTCGCAAAAAGCATACATTTACAAAGCCTGATCCTGAACAGATTAAAGCGGAAGCACTGGCAAAAGCACAGGCAGAAGCAGCTGAAAAAGCGCAAGCAGAACAGCAAGCCCGTGCCGTGACAGAAAAGAGCAATGCAAAAGCAGATGCGCCTCAAGCAGGTGCTGTAAAAGCGAAACAAGCTTTAGATGCAATGCGTGCAGCAGCGAAGCAAGAAACAGCTAAGCAAGAAGTTGCGAAAGCTGCGGTTGTGGTGAAACGTAAGTCAACCAACAAGCCAATTGTGAAGCAAGCAGTAAAAGTCACTGAAACACCTGAGCAAAAGAAAGCGCGTGAAGCGCAAGCAGCTCAGTTGAAAGCGACTGAAGAAGCGGCACGTCGTAAAGCGGCTGAAGAAGCACAGCAACGTACGCTTGAGCAAATGCGTCAGATGGCATCTAAATACTCAAATGAAGATGCCACCGCGACTATTCGTGTTGTAGATGATTCTCCATTGGCGGCTGGTCTTGTGGGTCAGGCATATGAAGATTCATTTGCTAAAGAAGACCGCGAAATTAAGCGTGGTACCAGTACCACTAATACACGTTCACCGAAAAAAGGTGGTCGTCGTGGTCAGGAAGAGCAATCTTTCAGCCAAAATCCACATAAACGCGGTTTGAAAACGAGCCAAGCCAACAAGCACGGCTTTGAAAAACCAGTTAAAAAACAAGTGTATGATGTTGAAATTGGTGCAACGATTGTGGTTGCTGACTTGGCTGCAAAAATGGCAGTTAAAGTCCGTGAGGTGATTAAATCACTCATGAAAATGGGTGAGTTAGTTACACAAAATCAAGCGATTGAGCAAGAAGTTGCGGCACTTGTGGTTGAAGAAATGGGTCATAACCCAGTTTTAGTATCGGATACGCAAGCTGAAGATAACTTACTTGAAGCAGCTGAAGAGGCACGTGGTGTTCAAACAACACGTCCACCAGTGGTGACCATCATGGGTCACGTTGACCATGGTAAGACGTCGTTACTTGACCGTATTCGTCGTGCCAAAGTGGCTGCAGGCGAAGCGGGTGGTATTACCCAGCACATTGGTGCATACCACGTGCAAACCGAGAAAGGTATTATCACTTTCTTGGATACACCGGGACACGCAGCGTTTACCGCAATGCGTTCACGTGGTGCGAAAGCAACAGATATCGTGGTATTGGTAGTTGCTGCAGATGATGGTGTGATGCCACAAACTGCAGAAGCCATTGACCATGCGCGTGCAGCGGGTACGCCAATCATTGTTGCCATTAACAAAATGGACAAAGAGTCAGCTGATCCAGACCGCGTATTGAATGAATTGACCACTAAACAAATCGTACCTGAACAATGGGGCGGTGACGTACCTGTCGCAATGGTTTCAGCGCATTCAGGTCAAGGTATTGATGAACTTCTTGACTTAATTTCAATTCAAGCAGAAATGATGGAATTGAAAGCATCTGAAGAAGGTGCAGCGCAAGGTGTGGTGATTGAAGCGCGTGTAGATAAAGGTCGTGGTGCAGTGACTTCAATTCTGGTACAAAACGGTACTTTGAATGTAGGTGACTTGGTACTTGCAGGCTCATCTTATGGCCGCGTTCGTGCCATGACTGATGAAAACGGTAAGCGTATTAAATCTGCAGGCCCTTCAATTCCAGTTGAAATTTTAGGTTTACCTGAAGCGCCAATGGCGGGTGATGAAGTTCTTGTTGTAAATGACGAGAAGAAAGCACGTGAAGTTGCCGATGCGCGTATGGATCGTGAGCGTCAAAAACGTCTTGAGCGTCAAAGCGCGATGCGTCTTGAAAACATCATGGCATCTATGGGCAAAAAAGATGTTCCATTTGTCAATGTGGTCTTGAAGACAGATGTACGTGGTACTTTGGAAGCCTTGATTGTTGCCTTGGGCGAGTTGTCCACCGATGAAGTACGTGTACGTGTGATTGGTTCAGGCGTAGGTGCAATCACCGAGTCTGACGTTACGCTTGCAGAATCTTCAGAAGCTGTATTACTGGGCTTTAACGTACGTGCTGACAATACTGCGCGTCAAAAAGCCGATGCGGATGGCATTGACATTCGTTACTACAGTATCATCTATCAATTAATTGATGATGTGAAAGATGCAATGAGCGGTAAGCTTGCACCTGAACATCGTGAAACTATTTTGGGTGTTGCAGAAGTGCGTGAAGTGTTCCACTCGAGTAAGTTTGGGGCAGCCGCAGGTTGTATGGTACTTGAAGGCGTACTTCACCGTAACAAACCAATTCGCGTATTGCGTGATGATGTGGTGGTATTCCAAGGTGAGCTTGAGTCACTTCGTCGTTATAAAGAAGTGGTCGAAGAAGTTCGCGCAGGTATGGAATGTGGTCTTGCAGTGAAAGGCTATAAAGACATCAAACCACTTGATAAGATTGAAGTGTACGATGTTCAATTGATTAAACGGAGTCTTTAATGGCGGGTAGTCAACGTCTGAAGCGTATGGCGGATACAGTACAGCGCGAGCTGTCAGAACTGATTCGCCAAGAGCTGAAAGATCCACGCCTAGGTGGTCTGGTGACCATCTCTGCGGTGAAGGTGAGCCCAGACTTAGGATATGCCGAAGTGTACGTGACCGTCATGGGACGTGAATTAGGCGATGAGCAAAGCGAAGCGGCAAATAAAGAAACCTTGGATGTGTTGAATAAAGCATCGGGCTTCTTGCGCCATGAGTTAAGCCGTCGTATTAAGACACGTATTACCCCACGTTTGCGTTTTCACTACGATAAAACCAATGCCTACGGTAACTATATGTTTGGTTTGATTGCAGAAGCGGTAAAAGATTTACCTCCTGCAGCACCTAAGCAAGATGAAGAATAACTCAGTAATAAAAAATGCCACCTTCGGGTGGCATTTTTTTGTCTATCAGAATCAATGAATGTTTATCTATCATGTTTGAGCTTTTGCAATGTAAGCAAGATCATATGGGATACGATGCTTTTTTTTGCTCTACACCAAATCATCATTAGATTTTTTTTCGTAGCGACGTAAATTACGACGTTGGCGTTGCCACGGTAATGGACGATCTAAGGTTTCAGGCACATTACCACTCATCGAACGTAAACGTAAATGCAGTGCTGCCTGTGCCATTAAATTGGCAGAAACAGGTGCGGTAATAAATGCAAATAGGGTGATTAATACTTCTGGAAAGCCAAATCGTCCTTCAAATGCCGCATAAATAATGGCTGCAATTAAGAAACTTCCCAGTCCTAAAGTGCTGGATTTTGTAGGGGCATGCAGTCGCATAAATAAGTCGGGCAGGCGAACCATGCCGATGCCGCCCACTAACATGAAAAATGCGCCAATGATTAAAAAGAATGACACTAAAATTTCCATGAGTAATTGCATGTTCATTCTCCTTAATTAATGACATGACCACTGGTAAAATAACGCGCCAGTGCTGCAGTAGACACAAAGCCTAGCATCGCCACCAATAATGCACCTTCAAATAAGGAGGTGGTGCTCCAATAGATACCCAGAACTACCACCAAGCAGGTTGCATTTAAAAATAAGGTATCCAAGGCCAGCAGACGGTCCACAATAGAAGGGCCAATAATCAGACGGTATAAGCACAACAACATGGAAAGTGTAATCGCAACCATGCAGATTCCAAGTGCATAAGGCAGAATCATCATTGCTTTTCTCCTGACTGCGCATCAAAAATTTCAATCAGTGGTTTTTCATAACGATTTTTGATGTCTTGAATATCTACACTTTCATCTGTAGTGTTTAAGGCATGTACCAAAATATCACCACGATCTTGGTCAATACCAGCCGTGACCGTGCCTGGTGTGGTGGTAATGATCATCGCCAAAATACTGTTGACCTGTTCGTGCTGTGTTTCGAGAGGGACACGGAACCATTTTGGCTGCATGCGATCTGTCGGGCCAAGTACCAGTTTAGCCACACGAATATTAGAAATCATAATATCCCAGACCACCACAAAGAATAGGCGACTGGCTGCAGTCCAATTGATGTCTGGTGTACGCGTGATAAAGGGCTGGATCAATTTAGGAATTAGTAGTGCCAAAACCAGTGCCATCAACAGATTTCCTGCAGAAACACTATGCGCCAACATCAGCCAACTCAGTGCCACCAATACAGATACAAATGGATGGGGCAGCAGGTTGTCCCAAAACGAAGTTTTCGATGTCGTTTTTTGCATGTTTAGGGCTCCGCAGGTTTGAGTTGAGTATCGCTAGGTTGCTGCGCTTCCTCACGATTTTGCTGTTGAATTTGACGTTGTTTATAGTCAGAAATATGTTCACCTTCCAAGGTATTTGGATGAATCACGTATGGAATTAAATGTGCATTGGCATCGATTGCTTCGCCACCGTACTTGGTTTCAGGTAAGTACAATGGATCATAAGGTTGTACGCTAATCACATTTCCAGTACGGTCTTTTTTCAGAATCAGTGCTTCATAGGCAGCATTATGTTGAATTTGCTGTGCAGTATTCAGCATATATTGCTGAATTGGATTAGCAAATACTACGTACAGTACCAAACCCGTCAGGAGCAAATAAATGACACGGTCATTGCGGGGCGGAGCAATTGCAGGCAATCTCTGATATTCATCATAGGCTTCAGTGCGTATATCATCTTCAGGTTTGGTCGCGCGCCAAAATAAAATAAAGCCGACACGGGTGAACGCAATAATACTAAGCAAGCTGACCAAGAGAATGATGCCAATAATCCAGCCTTGATGTGCCATATTGGCAGAGGCTTGCAAAATAAAGACCTTGCCCAAAAATCCACTAAATGGTGGTAAGCCCGCCATCATTAATGCAATCATGAAGTACGTGATAGCCAGTACTTTATGTTGCTTCATTTGCGGGGCAATGTTGAAGTGATCTTTAAATGCGCCACGTTGAGAGGTAATCCAACCGCACAGCAAATAGAAAGCCGCTGCAATTAAGGTACTGTGTACCAAGTAATACAGTGCAGCTGACCATGCCTGTGTGTTCAGCATTGAAATAGCAATCAGGATGGTACCAATTGAAGACAGCATCATAAAACCGACAAAGCGACGTAAGCGCTCAGCACCAATCGCGCCAATGACTCCATACAGGGAAGTAATCAAACCAATCGTCAGTAAGCAGTCTTGTAAGATTTTATGGCTCAGCTCATCATCAAATACGGTTCCATTGACTCGCAAAATAGCATACACACCGACTTTGGTCATGATGGTGAACAAGGCTGCTACAGGAGTTGTTGCCACGGCATAGGTTTTAGGTAACCAAAAACCGACAGGAAGCATGGCAGCTTTAATACCAAACACCACAAATAGCAGTAAGCCACCTGCCACCGCAATTTTATGTGCATCAGCATCGAGTAGGGGAATTAGACGCGCCACATCGGTCATGTTTAAACTGCCGACACTACCGTAAATCATCCCTAAGCCAATTAGGAAGAGGGCAGAGGCTAATAGGTTGATGGTGACGTAATGAATCCCGAGTTGAAAACGTGCTTTGCCTTGACCGTGCAATAACAACACATAAGAAGCAAGGAGTAATACCTCAAAGAAAACGAACAGGTTAAACAAGTCACCTGTGAGGAATGCACCGCAAAGTCCCATGAGCAGGAAATGCACCATGGTGTGAAAATAGCGACCACGCTCATCCCATTTCTTGCTGGAAAACCAAAGCAATGGCAGAGCAAGTGAATAAGTCAGTACCAACATGAGGGCAGACAGTTGATCTAGCACTAAAACAATGCCAAATGGTGCGGCCCATTCGCTCAAGTTATAAACAATAATTTGTCCGCTGCTGACTTGGATTAAATAGCTGATCGCAGTGATTAAACCGAGCGTGGCAGAGATCTGACTAATACCACGACGCCATGGCTGACGCCAGTCATGTGAGAGTGAACCAAAGCCCGGATTACCTAATAGCACCAAAATAAATGCGGTAAAGGTTGGAATTAAGATGCTAAAGATAGGTGAATGCTGTAGCCAAAATTGGAGGAAATCAGTCATTATGGCTCATCCTCACGTGGGTCAAGCAGTGGATATTCTTCTTTGGCATCGACGTGGTCTGTCCCTGTTTCATAACGGCTACGCAACGCCAATTGCACAATAAATGCAATGGTGGCAAAGCCAATCACAATTGCAGTTAACACCAAGGCTTGCGGTAATGGGTCAGAGACTTTCGCGGCTTCAGTCAAAATTGCAGGCGCATTGGTCTGAATACGCCCCATACTAAATAAGAAAATATTGACTGCATAACCAATCATCGCTAAACCCAAAACAACAGGAAAGGTACGGGCACGTAAAATTAAATAAATCCCTGTCGCGACTAACATCCCAATGGCAGACGCAATTAAAAACTCGATACTAATCATTGCATTATTCCTTTGGAAGTGGGCCAGACATGCCTGAGTGACGTGAATCGCCCAAGACCGAAATCATCAACATAACCGCGCCAACCACTGTGACATACACGCCCACATCAAATAAGGCGGCTGAAGCGAGGTGCATTTCACCAATGATTGGAGGATTGACATAAATATGTGCGCTAGTGAGGAAAGGACGTCCCCAGAACCATGCGGCAAGACCTGTCAGACCTGCAATGCTTAAACCCACACCAATCCAAATCTCGTATAAACGTCCAGATTTGGCTTTGAGCATTTGTTCGGTCTGGTCTTGACCAAGCGCAATGTATTGGATGATTAGTGCCATTGCGGTAATTAAACCAGCAATAAAGCCTCCACCCGGTAAGTTATGACCGCGCAAGAAAATATACAGACTGATCACAAGGGCGATAGGTAAAATCCATGAGGCGGTAATACGCAGCATCAACGGTGAAGGATTAAAGCGGTAGGTTAAACCTTGCGTCATGATAGTGCCGTGCGCACGCATACCATCCATTAAACAGAGCGTACCAATCGCGGCAATGCCCAAGACGGCAATTTCACCAAAGGTATCGAAAACACGGAAGTCTACCAAAATGACGTTGACCACGTTGGTTCCGCCACCGAGAGGAATGGATTGCTGATTAAAGAACCATGAAATTGAATTATGGTCGCGGGTTATCACCAGCCATGCAATCCAGCCGATACCAATGCCGCCACCAATCGCAATCAAGGCATCTCGCCAGCGACGTGAGCGGCTTGATTCATAAGGGGTTAATTGTGGGAGCAGGGAGAGACTCATCAGCAATAAAACAGTGGTGACGACATCAACCGTGATTTGGGTTTGTGCCAAGTCAGGTGCAGACAGTCCGACAAATATCATGGTGACAACCAAGCCAACTGCACCGCTGATTAAGACAGCTTTGATGCGCTCATGGTGGAACCACAGCATCATCCAACAGGCAGAGAACAGCAATAACCATAAAACAATGGCAATTATAGGTGCATGTGTGAGTTCGCGTGTACCAGTTGTTAAGCCCTGATTGAATAATGGTAGGGCGACTATGAATACTGTAAAGACAATGATCCACACCAAATAGCTTTGCAGTGAACCATTTTCAGTTTTACGTTTAATTTTGCGAGAAACTTGTAGTAAATGTTTTAAGAATAATTGAAACAGCAGTTTGCCTTGGAATTGACCTAAATGTGGATCGAGGTCAATTTCACGGATTTTTCCACCTTTGGCGAGCGAGAAATAGAAGATGATCCCGCCAAGCAAAGCAATTGCACTCATTAGCAAGGGAAGGTTAAAGCCATGCCAAATTGCTAAATGTGTGCCTTCAAACTGTAACAGTTGGGTACTGGCACGAGTTGTGCTATTGACAATATGCTCGACCAATAAGGCAGGCATCAAGCCGACTAAAATACATAAAACCGCCAATAAAGTTGCGGGTGCACGCATGCCAAACGGGGGTTCGTGAGCTTCTTTATTGGGTACATTTTTACCAATAGGACCGTCAAAGAAAACGCCGTGTACCAAACGTATTGAATAGGCCACTGCAAAAATACCAGCCAGTGTGGCAACAATTGCAGAAACCCACAGTACAGGGCCAGATAAGTTTGCTACCAGTTCGGTAAAGAACATTTCTTTAGACAAAAAGCCGTTGGTCAACGGTACGCCAGCCATAGAAGCCGCGGTAATCATGGTGAGGGTAGCGGTAAAGGGTAGCAGTTGCCATAAGCCACTAAGTTTACGTAAATCACGTGTGCCTGATTCGTGGTCGATAATTCCCGCAATCATAAACAGTGCCGCTTTAAAGGTGGCGTGGTTGATGATATGGAAAATGGCTGCAGCCACTGCCAACGGTGAACCAATGCCCAGTAAACACATGATCAGACCTAAATGACTGATGGTGGAATATGCCAATAAGCCTTTTAAATCTTCTTTGAAAATGGCAAAGAATGCTGCCATACAGAGCGTAAACAGACCAATAAAGGTGACTAGGTTGTGATATAACGCTGCGCCTGCAAAAATTGGCAATAAGCGCGCCAGCAAGAAAATCCCTGCTTTGACCATGGTTGCCGAATGCAGATAGGCAGAAACAGGCGTGGGAGCAGCCATGGCATTCGGTAGCCAGAAGTGAAACGGAAATTGCGCACTTTTAGTAAATGCACCCAGTAAAATCAGCAATAAGGTTGGCACAAATAAATCATGACTTTGAATTTGTTCAGTCATCATTAAGATTTGGTCAATTTGATAGGTGCCTGTGATTTGCGCCAATAACACAAAACCACCGAGCATGGCGAGTCCGCCCATACCTGTAATGGTCAGTGCCATACGTGAGCCGCGTTGTGCCGCTTCGTAATTGCTCCAATAACCCACCAATAAGAAAGAGGAAATACTGGTCAGTTCCCAAAACGTCAGCAACAAAATCAGGTTATTGGAGAGCGAGATTCCCAACATGGCAGCCATAAACAGCATGAGGAGAAAATAGAGTTTACTGAGCGAGTTTTGCGGACTTAAATAATAATAGGCATAAATAAAGATGAGTGTGCCGATTCCTGTGATCAGCAAGGAGAATAATAAACCAAGCGCATCTAGACGAAAGCTTAAATCAATCCCCAATTGTGGCAGCCAAGACCATGTTTGAATGATCGTTTTGCCATTAAAGACTGCTTTTGCTTGAGTCAGGAGCAGAATAAGACTACTCAGACTGACGCCAATCGCCCCTAAAGCCGTTACCCCGCGTGAAAATTGTTTCAGCCACGAGACAAGGGTTGTGCCCAGTACTAACGGTAACAATATAATAATCGGTAGCACACTCATATCCATTGTCGTGAATAGGTTGAAAACCTAAAGGGTGAATCTTATCTTCCAAGGATTACAGGACAGCAACACACCATCCAAAAGATTCAATCTTGAAAGCCAATCAGTTGTGTTAGTAAACACGTGGTCTATTGTTTTGATGAGCGTATTGTCGCAACTTAAACTCAAAACAAGATCATGCAAAAATAATTTTACATGGCTAGGCGGCTCAAGCAGCAAAAATATGCTGATCTTTCGCTGACGATGCAGCGAATTAGGTTGTGCTGGGTTTGGTTAAAGCTGTGTTAAAAATATGGAGATGTGTCAATTTACAACCTAGTTGAACTATGGATGAAGTTGATCTACATCGACCGCATTTTTTTTACAGCTCTCACCGTGTTTGAAAGGTCATTAGACACTATTCAAGATATAAAAAGTTGTATTGCGCAACTTTAGACACTACAGCAAAATCGGATTTTACTATAAAAGTTCAAAATTAATCTGATTTTATTACATGAATAAAACAACATCAATTTTTTTTCATTCAGCAAAGTCATTATATACCGTCCGATATAGGCGGGATAAAGTATTTCCTTGCTTTTTGTCCAAGTATGCGTTGAAAGACTTCGGCAATTAAGATTCAGGCAATTGATCAGGCGCTGGCACACTATCCAATTGTTGAAAGCGTTGTAGCAATTCCTGTTTTTGTTCGGCAGTTAAATGGTGTTGAATCTGTTGCCAAATTTCAGCCGTGCCTAATTGCGTTTGATTTTGTTCTTGTAGGCTGACTTCTTCTGCCCTGTGAGTGGTTTCCAACACATCGGCACAAATTTCTGCAAATTGCGGTTGTAAACTTTGCCATGCGATGGGATGTAACGGTTGATGTCCCAGTTTTAACATAGAAAGCGTTCCGATTCTCCAAAAGTTCGCTGTGGTTGCCTGTGGTCGCAATTTTTAAGCGGAGGAAAAGCTTGATATAGACGGGTCAGTATTTGTGCTGCTTGCTACTGATCGAGTTGATGATCCATTTAGTCAATCACCAAAATGCCATTTCCCTCGCGACACGGATATAACATGATGGGTACTTTCAATTTGCGTGTGGCTTGATAACTAGACTTTAACAACGAGTTTTGTCAGCGCTTTGATCGGCTAAAATAAGCGTAATGGGCAAGTCGTGAGCATTGAGTTAAAGTTTTGGGGCTGTAAAATAGGTGATGTGTCTGAAATGAACCGATGCAATTTTCATAGCGCACCTGCTGCTATTACCCCACCGCTTTGCGTAACGATGTCGGCATTCTTATTTTCAGTTGTTGTACCAAATCGTAAATATGATGAATATTTAAGCTGACTTTAGCACGTGTGCATGCCACGTACAGCAGTCTTAATTCTTCATCACTAATTTTATGGTCCTTGTCGTTCAGTTTAAATTGATAATCGTCTTCAATCTGTACCCGATTCCATTCTAAACCTTTGGCTTTATGCGCTGTCGAAATAATATAGTCGGCTTGGTCAATTGGGGTGATTTTTGCCAACGCTCGTTTGAGTGGATCAGTACCATGATCATCCACCAGTTTGACTAAAGGCTTAATATCGCTGCCATCGTGGGTTTCACAATATTCATGTACATCATGCCAAGAGTTAAACCATGCCAATTCAGGAACATCGGTCACACGTTTGCCTTGTTTGAGCATTGCGGCAGCATCCACAAAACGGTTTAAGCGCACATGGTCGGCTTGCAGACTGACTTTATCGCCATGCACCAAACCTGCCAGTAGCAGTTCCATGGCACGGGCGTTGGTACGGCATAAAATCGCATCACGCATTTTGGTATGCGGTTTGTTGACCACTTTGGAATGTAATTCTGGATTGCCCAAGAGTGGCACGGTTTCATTCAGTCCGCCTAAAATGGCATTGGCCGTCAGCGCAATTTCTTCACCAAAACGGAAAGATGTGGTCAGGCGTGATTCAGGCAAGGGCAGTTGTTGCATGGCATTGACTGCACCACGCCATGCGTAAATTTGCTGGTGTGCATCGCCCACATAAATTACCTGCGTATTGCGTTGCTTGAGTAAAATACCCAACATGAGCGGGTCAGCATCTTGCGCTTCATCAAACAGGACATAATCGGCAGGAATGTTCGGTTCAGACAAAGCCCAAAGTTTGAGGTAAATATCGTGCCCAATACCAGCCTGATGATTGGGGTCAATCGACTCCAGCCAACGCCGCTCTACCGCAGGGTAAAGATGTTTTTGTAAAGTGTCGATGTCGTCTGGGTGCAACCAACTAGGTGCTTGTAAATGCCGTGGGGCAGGGTATTGTGAACTGGTCGAGCAGAAATAACTGACTGCATTTGCGACCAAGCTTGCTAATCGACTTGGCATCAGCACATATTTTTCATAACGTCCGCCCATCATCCGTCTAAGGGTAATTGGCTCTAAACGGTACTCTTTGGCAATAAAGCTAGGGCTTAAGCGTGGCAGACGTAATTTGTCGGTGACTCCACGTGGAACGCTGCGGTAAGCAAGCGAGTGGAAAGTGCGACAATCGACCTGACGGTGAAATTTACTCTGTGCTTCAGAGGCAATGGCTTTGTTAAAAGCCAAATACATGCCACGCCGCTCAGGCATGGCATCACTGATCATTTGTAAGGTCGTGGTTTTACCTGTGCCTGCATAGGCAATCACTTTAAAGGATTTACCCAGACGTGCGTTGTCTATGGCAGTGGTTTGCTCATAGGTCGGGCTGGGCTTGATAATGACAGACACAGATCAGCGTTGGTTTTAATTAAGCGTTAGTGGCTGCGGTTGGCTTTTTCAACTAAGCCAGATAAGCCTTGACGACGTGCCAATTCATTCAGTACCACTTGCGGCTCAATGTCGAAATAACCCAACATCACAATGCTGTGGAACCATAAATCGGCCACTTCATAAATTAGGTCATTTTTATTGTTGGCATTGGCTTCGGTGTTGAAGTCTTTGGCTGCGATAATGGCTTCTACGGTTTCTTCACCGACTTTTTCCAAAATTTTGTTCAAGCCTTTGTGGTACAGCTTTGCTACATAAGAAGAGTCAGGATTGGCGGTTTTACGCTCGCTCATCATTTGCCCTAAATAGGCCAAAACTTCAACCTGTTCAGCTTGTGCCTTAGACTGACTCATGGCCTGCGTGTGGGCATTGGCAGCTTGTTTACCGTAAATTTGATTTGGGTCTTTCAGTTGTGCATCTACAATTTCCCAGCCGTTGGCTGTGAGTTTGCGATAGAAACAAGATTCACGACCTGTGTGGCAGGCAATGCCGCCATGCTGTTCAATTTGTAGAATGATGACATCGGCATCGCAGTCTAAGCGAATTTCATGCACAGTTTGAAAGTGTTCAGATTCTTCGCCTTTGTGCCATAGTTTATTGCGTGAGCGTGAAAAATATACAGCCTGATTTTTTTCAGCAGTCAGTGCCAAGGCTTCACGGTTCATCCATGCCACCATCAACACACGTCCTGTTTGATGATGTTGTGCAATGGCAGGCACTAATCCTTGTTCGTTAAATTTTACTTCATCGAGCCATTGCAAGTTATTCATGAGTTGTTCACCAAAATTAATTTAAATTGTATAGACGCCATTTTTTAAGCGCACGATTTTGCATCGTCCCTATAGTGTACGTGATTCAGGACAATTTACCTAAATTATCTTGCTAGATTTATGCTGTCAAAGCGTTTGCATAAACTGCGGGAAGTTTTGTTTTTCCACCATTTCCAAGAATTCATCACCCAAACGTTGGCTTTCCGCTACGGACTGTTTCCATAAGCGAATTCGCTGCGCTTGATCTAGACCTTTTAAAGTGAAGTCTTTACGATCTGGCAAACGGCCTAAAGGCAGGCTGCTCAAATATTCTGCCGAAGGTGATAGTAAAAGTGTACGAGCCTGATTTTCAGGATTGGCCTTGCGGTTTTTCAACATTTTATCGAACCAGCCCGGGGTGATGCTGTCAGTAAAGTGTGGATACAGCACGATGCCCTGACTCTGGTATGGCAAATCTAAGTGGTAGTCAATCAAGCCACCATCCCGATAACTACCCACTGGTGCATCAGGGATGTCACGAATAGCAGACATTACCCCTGGAATAGACGCTGAGGCGAGTAGCCACGGTGCGACATTTTGTTCATTTAGGGCTTGATAATGGGTGACAAAATCATCCTCAACCATAAACTGTTGCCCTTGCGCAGGTTGGCTGATGACACGCTGCATAAACAAGCGGTTATGTTTGCGTGCAATGGCATTGCTGCCAATAATTCCTGCCACAGAAGCGAGCAAAGGTAAGGCTTGGTCACTTTGGAAAATATGCTGAGCTTTGACTGAAATGACCGTTAGGTGATAGTCAGGGTGGTTAATCAGTTGCTGTTGCTGTCCTTGAATCAGTTCAAACAGCATGTTCTGACAAATATCAGCCACCTCTTGGCGTGACATTTTTTTATGAAAATATAGGTTGGTGTATAAATCGGACAGGCGCTCAGTACCTTGTTTTGCGCCCCAAGCCAAAATACTGGCAAAGCGCCAACTGCCAATGGAAGAACCAACAACAGTACGGCGTTTAGGGGCTTGGGCAAAAAACTCACCAAAAATTGCTTGATCTAGCCCTTGTATGCCAATGCCTTTGGGGCCACCTGCTGCACCAGGAATAATATCAACCTGTTGGGCGTGTAAACCTTCTTGTTCAATCAGTTGGCGGGCCAAATGTCCTGCACGGATACTGAGGGCAGGGGCACGTTTATGCAAAATCTGAGTCATGCTTGATCTATAACGCTACAAATGTGCATTAATTGTAGGTGTGATGATTATTACAACAATGGCGAGAGTCATCACTTGGTGACTGATGAGTCATGCCATGGTTTTTGGGGTGAGTCAGGGCGAATCAGCACAATTAAAAAAATCCTGCTTTAAACAGGATTTTAGTATTTTATATTCTTTTATTAATACGTTATCAACACGTATGGTTTTATTTAGCCATACGCCAAATCGCCAAAAAACTTGCCAACGCGATTAAAACAATAGAGACATACCACGGTGCAATAATCGCAATGGATAGGAAAATCGCCATAATGCTGCCAAAAATCCAGCTGCGTTTTTGCTGATGTTCCATTTGCAGACGCATGCTTTGTAATTCATGCAATTGTTTGGAATGCCAAGCCGATTGGTTTTTTAAACCATTTAAACTGTCAATCATTAAACTTGGTAAGTCTTGCGCACCCAATAATAGGTCTGGAATTTGCTGTCCAATTTCTTTGACATTTTTGACTGGATTCATATTGGCTTTAATCCAATCCGTTAAAATTGGTTTTGCCAGTTTCCAGATATCCAGTTCAGGATATAAGTCTGTGCCCAAGCCTTCAACATGCACCAACGTTTTCAGGAGCAGCATCAATTGTGGTGGAATTTCCAAATGGAAACGACGTGCAATATCCATGACCTGAATCAGAATGCCAGCAAAGTCCAATTCGTGCATTGGTTTTGACACCATTGGCCCGACAGTACGACGCATTTCGCGGGCGAGGGCATCTTGATCTGTGCCTGGTGGAATCCAGCCAGCTTGATGTACGACTTGAATCAGCTGCATAAAGTTGCTGTTCATCACTGCTAGCAACATACGCGCTACGGTCATTTGGTCATGCTTAGATAGCTCGCCCATAATCGCACAATCTAGCGCAATAAAACGCGGATTATTCGGATTGATGGTTTCCACAAAGACGTTGCCAGGGTGCATATCGGCATGAAAAAAGTTGTCACGGAACACTTGGGTAAAGAAAATGGTGAGACCTTTTTCTGCCAAATCGGCTCGATCCATTCCCAAACGATCAAAGGTTGCCGTGTCGGAAATCGGCACACCTGTAATGCGTTCTGCCACCATCACATCTTTACTGTCCAAATAGACTTCAGGCACGTACATCATGCTTGAGCCTGTAAAGTAGTGACGCATGCGGCGGGTGTTGTCGGCTTCTAAGGTCAAATCGAGTTCGTTAAGAATAATTTGACGATAGTCCTGAATAATTTCAGATAAATGTAGAGCGCGTGCCGCTTCTAGACGTTTTTCAAGTGCTGCACCAAGCCATTCCAGAATTTCGAAATCTTGCAGAATTTGCTGGCGAATATCGGGTCGGGTGACTTTAACTACGACTTCACGGCCATCATGCAAGGCAGCGGTATGGACTTGCGCAATAGAGGCTGCAGCTAAGGGTTGCTCATCAAAACGCGCAAACAGGGTATTGATGTCTGCCTTGAGCGATTGCTGAATTCGCATTTGTGCCACGTCAGACCCGAATGGTTTGACACGGTCTTGTAGCAACACCAATTGCTGTAAAACCTCAGGTGGAATCAGGTCGCGACGCGTAGACAGTAATTGCCCGAGCTTAATCGCCAATGGTCCCATTTCCTCTAAAGCCTCTTTGAGCTTCAGCGGGTTTTTACGTTCTTTACTTGACCAAGCGGCAGGGTGCATGCGAATAAAACTGAGCGCATGACGTGCTTTTTCTGGTAGTTCTTCCGCAGGAAACAACGTATCGAGTCTATAGTGCGCGGCAATGCGCCAAAGTTCGAGTAAACGTGAAACATGCGGAATCATAAAGACTTATTCCCTAGGATTGAGTTGAGTTTAAGGTGTCAGAAGCGGTATCTGGCTGTGCATCAAGCTGCGCTTGTAGCTGTCGAATTTTGGCTTCGGCACGATCTAAATTTTGATTGAAAATTCGGGTATCTTGCTGCAAATCATGCATTTGCCAGCGTGGGGCAAATAGACCACTGTCTTCTTTAAGGACATCTTTAGCAAAGAACAAATGACTGTCCAGACTGCGTTTTAAATATTTTGGCGCAAGCTGGATTTTGCCAATTTCATGCGCCAAAGCAGGGCCAATCCACGGGCTTAAGTGTGCGGCCAAGTCTGGTTCAGCTTGCTGCATAATACGCTGTATATCTTGCAAAAGATGATAATCACCTTGCAGTGGAATATTGCCCACTTCATCTGATAGCAACAGTTTGAGCAATTGCACCACATTCTTCACATGCAAGGTCGCCGTTGCTTCAGTCATGCTTGACTGCTGCTCGAATGGGCGTTGTTCAAAGATGGATGCGCTTTCAGTGTGTCCTGTTGGCGTCGGCTCCAGGCGAACCTTGCCATCGTCAAAAAACACATCGACAGAGAGCTGTGGCGAGTCGAGCACTACACGTAACATTTTGCCTTTCAACTCATTGAGCTGAATGCGAGTAATGGCATCCAGATCAATCATATGATGAATTAATCGTTCAACTGCACCGAGTGCCAGAATCGACCACATAACATAAAACCTTAAAGTTTAAAGCCGCGGTGAACCGCCACAATACCACCCGTAAGATTGTGGTAATCACAGTTTCGGAAGCCTGCGTGTTCCATCATGCCTTTGAGGGTACGCTGGTCAGGATGCATACGAATAGATTCAGCCAAGTATTTATAGCTTTCTGAGTCATTTGCGACAATTTTACCCATGAGTGGTAATGCCGTGAATGAATATAGGTCGTATAGCTTAGAGAATGGCTCAAAGACAGGTTTTGAAAATTCTAAAATCAATAAACGACCACCTGGCTTAAGTACACGATACATTGCGGCTAAGGCTGCATCTTTATCGGTCACGTTGCGCAAGCCAAATGAAATGGTCAGCAAGTCAAAGCTGTTGTCTTCAAAGGGTTCTAAAGTTTCGGCATTGGCCAGTACGAAATCGACATTGGTACAGCCTGCATCAATGAGACGGTCACGCCCAACATTCAGCATAGATTCGTTAATATCTGACAGTACCACATGACCTGTAGGGCCAACTTCACGGCTAAAAACTTTAGCTAAGTCACCTGTGCCACCCGCAATATCCAGCACGCGCTGACCACGACGTACACCAGACATATTAATTGCAAAACGCTTCCATAAACGGTGAATACCAAATGACATTAAGTCGTTCATAATGTCGTATTTGCTTGCAACCGAATGGAAGACTTCAGCGACTTTGTGGGCTTTATCTTCACTGCTAACGGTTTGATAGCCGAAGTGTGTGGTTGCACCGACATTGCCTGTATTGGCACCGCGCGGCAAATTATATTTTGGTACTGAACCCGTGACAGGCGTGTCCGTTAATTTTTGTTCTAAAGATTGTTGCTGACCTTGTGGAGCGCCTTGTGGTAGAGCTTCGGTTAAGAATGGACTCACTTTGTCTGTTGGTTGTGCCGACTCGGGAGTAGCGGTAGGCGTTTGATTTTCATTCGACATTGGAGTCACTCCTCAGGATAAAAAGGCTTAAGGCTGCAGTATATGCATGATGACAGATTCTAAGCACTTGTACAGTAATCATCATGCAATTGTTATGAATAATATACAGAAAAAACCAAAGATTGCGTAAGTGTGCGGCATAAGTGTTGGTTATTTCACACATTTGGATTATTAAAATGGATGCAAATCACCCGCATGCACTTTGGCAATAATTTCACGTTCTGTAGTAGTAAATTGTTTCACAAATTTCTCTGCAGACTTTAATGGTTTCATGGCTAAAAAACCATCTTGCATAAACTCATACATAATTTGAAAACTGTATTTTTGCGCTGCGCCTTTACACATTTTGAAAGCGGTATAGACCACAAAAGAGCGCATATATTTATCTAGGTTTTTACCCAATTCATCTAACATATTAAGTTGCTGTAAGCGCGCTTCGCCCTGATCAAGCTTTAAATAAGTCAGACGCATCATCTCATCATTTAAAGGCATATTTTCAGGATAGTCCTGCAGCAATTGTATCGCGACTTGTTCATCTAACTGCACCGCTAAAATCGCCAGACTCACTCCTGATGTCCCTGTTTTGATTGCATTTTCAGGAATGATTTTTTCAGCTTTATGTGCATATTTCAATAGGCGGGCAATTTGACCTGCCAAAGCGTCAAAATCAGGGCCACCATATAAGCGATTTAAAAAATATTCAGCCATTAAGACATTGTGCTTTTCGGCAAACTGTGTGGCATGGGTGCGTTGCATACGCTGCTTTTGCCATGCTTGCACATCTTGTAAGCGTTGAAATAAAACAGGATTTTTATGATATTTAAATTGATAATACAGTTCTAATAGCTTATCTAAAGCAGCAAGTTTAGACATAGGGTGTCTCATGATTGAGTTGAATGGGCAAATCTTAATGTGAGTTTGGGCTTCTCGCTATGACAAATTGCACAGAATTCCTAATGGCAGAGGTCAGTGTGTGAGATGAATCTACAAAAAAATGCCAAAAGTTTAAAAAAAAATGGGTCGAAATTTGTATACTGATGCAATAACACAAGAACAGAGCAGAATATGTCAAAAGCAAATACTGAATTTAAACTCATGGAAGAAGAACAACTTTCAGTCAAGCTCATTGAAGCTCAATATGCTTTAAAAAATACCAAAGGTGAAAAAAATGCCAAAAGCTTGCTGATTTTAGTAAGTGGTATTGAGTTGGCAGGTAAGGGTGAGGCGGTTAAACAATTAAGAGAATGGGTCGATCCGCGTTATTTAAGGGTAAAAGCCGATGCTCCCAATCCGTTTAATCCCAAACAGGCATTTTGGCAGCCTTATGCACGTTTTATTCCTGCCGAAGGTCAAATCATGTTGATGTTTGGCAACTGGTATAGTGACTTATTAAGCACAGCCATGCATGTGTCCAAACAAATTGATGACACGATGTTTGATAATTATGTTGAAAAAATGCGTGCCTATGAAGAAGACTTAAAAAATAATCATGTGGATGTCATCAAAATCTGGTTCGATTTATCGTGGAAATCATTACAAAAACGACTGGATGATATGGAGCCGAGCGAAGTGCATTGGCATAAATTGCACGGTTTGGATTGGCGCAATAAAAAACAATATGACAATATACAGAAGCTGCGCCAACGCTTTACCGATGATTGGATTATGATTGATTGCGAAGATGAAACCATCCGCGATCAGCAATTTGCACAGCATATTTTACGTGCATTACAGCATTGTCCTGTGCATCCAACCAGTTCGGGGATTACTTGGCAAGCTGCAGAAATTCCTGAAGTTTTACTTAACCCTGTATCTGAATCGGTCAATGATGATGATTATAAAGCAGAGTTAAAGAAACTCACTAAAAAAGTGGCAGATGCACTGCGTTTTGATAACCGTAATGTCAGCCTTGTTTTTGAAGGGATGGACGCTGCAGGCAAAGGCGGCGCGATTAAGCGGATTGTAAAAAAACTGGATCCGCGTGAATACGAAATTTATACCATTAGCGCCCCTGAAGCCTTTGAAATCAGCCGTCCTTATTTGTGGCGTTTTTGGACGAAAATTCTGCCTGAAGAAAAAATCAATATTTTTGACCGTTCTTGGTATGGGCGGGTATTGGTGGAACGTGTAGAAAGTTTGATTAGTCCACTGGAATGGCAGCGTGCCTATGACGAAATCAACCGCTTTGAACAAGATTTAAATGACCATCAAACTGTCGTGATTAAATTTTGGTTAGCCATTAGTAAAGATGAGCAAGAGCTGCGTTTTAAAGCACGTCAGGAAACCCCACATAAGCGTTTTAAAATTACAGATGAAGATTGGCGTAACCGTAGCCGCTGGGATGATTATTTGGTGGCTGCGGCAGATATGCTGCAACGTACCAGTACTGAATATGCACCGTGGCATATCATTCCAAGTAATGACAAAAATGCAGCACGTTTGGAAATTTTAAGAACTATCTTGAAACAACTCAAGGCAGAATAATCTGCCTTGAGGCTGTAAAGTCTGTGTGTTGAGTGAGCTTGATTTAAGAATTAAGCATTCACAACTTTGGCTTGTTTAAGCTGAATGCTTTTTGCCAGTTTGTAGCTTTCTTCAACATGCGTTTCGGCAATTTTTTTCATAATAAAATAACCTAACCCTGCAGCCACCATTTGACCACCCAATGGAATAAACTTGGTGACTTGTTTGGCGATGTATTTGGCTGCGACATTATTCAGGGATTTTTTTACTGCAGTGCGCGCTACGACTAAACCTGAAAATTCTACACCGCGTTTACGCAATTCGCTCCAGTGGACTTTTCGGGTTTCAGGATCGTACACACTGATTTGCTCAGGAGATAAGCCAAAACGTGCATTAATTTCTGGAACCAGTTGCGACAAAATGCCCACATCAATCACGACGTCCAAAAATGGTACAGGAATGACTGCTGCACCTGCTGAAAAATAGGCACGTTTTTTAACCAGTTCTAAGCATTCTGCACGAATCTTTTCCAAGTCTAGGTTTGGATCAATGCTGTCTGGAATTGTCTCTCTTTTTATCATAGGTACAACCTTAAATTGGCGAGTAATTGTATGCTGTATGCTAAATAAACTACTTTGTTCAAAGCAATTTTGAAAAAAGTAGGCAATAAAAGTATGCTTGTAAAGTGGCATATACCATTGTAAGTGTACAGCTAATAATCTTTATTCTTTTGTTGTACTTAGGCGAGTGACAGATCAACTGCCTTCTCGTACTTTCTTTTTAAATAAATTTAAGGGCAGCTGATGGCGATTCATGTCATACAAAGTCAACGTATAGAAGTTTTAGTCAATGAAATGTTGAAAACCATACGTCAACCGACATCAAATCCGCTTCAGGTCCTACAAACTCAGCATTTTATTGTACCTTCGCTAGCTGTAGAGAAATGGCTAACGGAAAAAATTGCTGAACAAAAAGGCATTAGTGCCAATACTGAATTTCATCATCGTATTCGTGCCTTTCAATGGGCGGCTTATCAGGCAGTTTTAGATGATAAAGATCGGGTTCGTCAGGCAAATATTCCACGTATTGTGATGCAATGGCGTGTGTTTTATAACTTGCAACCGTGGATACAACATGAACAAAATCCATTGCCTGCCGAGCATGCTTTACATTCTTTGATCCAACGAATTTATGACAGTGCAGAGCAGTTGCCACAAGGTTTAGAAAAGCAGCTTAAAAAGCAAAATATGCTGTATTGGGTGGCAGATAAAGTTTCACGTTTATTTAGCAATTACATGGTTTATCGTGGTTTTTGTCAAAAAGGCTGCGAGGGTGTCTGCCAGTGCCAAAGCAATTGGTTGGCGGTTTGGGGGCAGCAGAAACGTCTGAATTTAAAGCAACAAATTTATACCCCTCAAAACTTTGCGAGCGAAGAAGAAAAACAAGCGGCATTAGAAATTTACGCATTTACTCAAGCGCAAGCCGAAGAATTAGAGCAATGGCAAAGTTGGTTATGGTCGCATATTTTTCATGCCGATTTCGAAAAAATGCAGGAGATTGACCAGCAATTTTGGCAAGCCTTGGGCGATCCTGAAAATCCAAATCCGTGTATGAACAAATTACCTAAACAGTTGGTGATTTTTACCTTATTAGACTTGCCGCCAAGTCAATTGTGGTTTATTCGCCGTTTGGCACAGTATATGGATATTTTTATTCTGCATTACAACCCATCGCAAGAATATTGGGCAGACATGGTCGATCCTAAATGGAAATTAAACATGGATGCGCGAATCAAAAGTCGTTTTATTCGTGAGATGGAAAGTCAAAATAAAGCGGTAAGTGATGATGATATTACCGCGTATATCAAAAAATATAATGGTGAATTTAATGCTGATATGCGTGAGTCACATCATCCCTTGCTAACACGTTTTGGTAAACAGGCGCGGGATCACTTTTCTTTGTTGGCGGCGTTATCGAGTGGTGACGAAGGCGAGTGGTACGATCTTTTCCCTGAAGAAGAGCCGCAACATTTACTGGGTAAAATTCAATCTGATGTGTTGAATTTGGTTGAGCCAGCCGCTCAGGCGTATGACTTAGACCCTGCCGATGAGTCACTGCAGATTCATGTGTGCCATTCAAGTTTACGTCAGCTTGAGGTACTCAAAGATCGTTTAATTGCGTGGTTAGGGCAAGATGACAGCCGCCAAGCCAGTGATATTTTGGTATTGAGTCCGAAACTCAAAGAACAAGAGTCTTTAATTCGCAGTGTATTTGCTGCACCGCCAAGTGAACGTGATCTTTATCAGAAAGGACAACAAAAATCACAGCAGAATCAAGCCACTTTAGGGCATCAACTGACTCAAGACAGTGTGTATTTGCCTATTCAAATTGCAGGCATCAGCTCTTTAGATATTCATAATGCATGGCGAGCAGTGGTTGGGCGTATCACGTTGGTACAAGGACGTTTTAGCTTTGAAGAGTTTGGCGACTGGTTGAGTTTGGCTGCGACACAACAGCGTTATGCATTGAATTTAAACAATATTGAGCGCATGAATGAGTTGTTGGCCAATGCGGGTTTTAAACGTGGTTTGGATGCCGAGCATTTAAAACGTAGTCTGAGTGCAGATGATCAAGATTATCGGTTTAGCTTAAAGTTTGCTTTAGATCGTTTAGCTTTAGGTGTTGCGGTGCCTGAGCATTGCGTGGTTCAACACACTTTAAGTTATGCTGATGTGCAAAGCAGCGATTTTGAGTTGATCTTTAAACTGATTCAAATTTATCAGGATTTTGCACAGCGCCGTGATTGGCTGATTCAGCATGAATTGGGGCAAGCCAAAACGGTGGAATATTGGCTCAAGCAACTGATGCAAGATTTGAGTGAATTTCAGGATGCTGGGGTAGATGTGTTGGCATCGGTGTTTAGTTTGGTGCAAAAACATGATCGTATGTTGACCTTAGCCAGTTATTTTGATGCACAATCGGGTCAAGATTTGCGTCAATTAAGCTTACCGCTCGATTATATTCTGCAAGAAATTTCAGCCCAGCTCGAAACCCAACTCGAACAAGCCAGCCCATCGGGCGCCATTACCTTTAGCCAAATTGGTGCAATTCGTCCACTGCCATATAAGCTGATTGTGATGTTGAATTTGGATAATGGCGTGTTCCCAAGTCGTGATCAGCAATTGGCTTTTGATTTGATGCAATTATTAAAACCACAACTGGGAGATCGTTCACGGATTGAGGATGATCAGGGGGCATTTTTAGACAGTTTATTGTTGGCGCAAGACAGTGTTTGGCTATTTTATAACGGTTTTGATGTCAGCGATGGTGAGGTACGTGATCCATCCGTGGTGGTGCAGGAATTTGTGCAGCATTTGGCATTGATTGTGAAACATCCTGATGGCGCTAGCGATTCACGCTTAAACTTGAATGGTGTCGAAATTCCTGCGCAATTGAAATCTCTTTATTATTTACATAGTTTGCAACCTTTCGATCAGCTGCGTTTTGCTGAAAGCCGTGAAGTTCGCTTTAAAGATCAATGGTATCGGGTGGCTAAACAAATGCAGCAAGAAACCACACCACGTGAAGCATGGTTTGGAGAATATCCATTATTGCCGCAAGATGTGGTGGTCTTAGACAGTATGCAATGGATTCGAGATGTGTGTTTCCCTGCGCGTGCCTATTTAAAAGCGATTGGGGTCGAAAATTTACAATCCGACACTGCTGCAATGAACCACGAGCCGCTGATTTTAAATGGCTTGGAAAAATATAGTGTGCGTGATTTTTTACTGCAACATGGCGAGCAAGATGCAGAAAGCTTGTTGCAAGATACCTTGCCTGTGGGCAAAACCTTAAATGCCACGTTTCAAACGGGACTGCAAGAACAGCAATATTTACGTGACACACTGCAGCAATTTGCAGATGAAGCAACCGCAACAACGCAACAGCTATGGAAAATGAATCCACATTTGCATATCCGTATTCAAGTGCCTGAACAGCCGACAAAGCTTTGGTGTAGCGTGGTGGCAGCGAGTGCCAGACCAAGAAAATATGCCGAAGTGTGGTTGGAATATCTGTTCTGGGTGGTCTATCAGAATACAGAACAACAAGATTTAGAGCGGATTGTGGTGTGTAAAGATGCGGTGATTCATTTTGCCAATATCAATGCACAGCAAGCACACGAGTATTTAGCCCAGTGGTTTGAGTTCTGGAAACACGCACAGCAATATCCTGTGTTATTGCCTGCGGCTTTAGTTTTAAAAATGAAAGATAAAAAAGAATTTGAAATCCAATGGGATGAAGCTCAGTCCGATCAGGTTTTGAATATGGAAAGCTTCGTAAAACATTGGCATGACGGTGCTTGGGGAGGTTTTATTGATGAAAGTGAGAAAAACCACCCAGACTGGGCATTTATTTTTCAAGACAGTGAAACTGAACCGTTGTTGATTGAGGCGTTTAAGCAATATAGCCATCGACTGTATCAGCCCATCATTGAAAATTATGAGTCTGCGAAAAATCTTCAAAAACAAGGGGAATCTGCGTGAACTCATCGAGCCCATTCCCAATTTGTTATGACCCAATTCAACAGATGCAATTTAAAGGTTTGCATTGGATTGAAGCATCGGCAGGTACAGGCAAAACCTATACTTTATCGAGTTTAATGGTGCGGATTTTCCTGAAAGATTATTTGCCTAATCAAGTGATTGCGACCACATTTACCCGTGCCGCCGCAGCCGAGCTAAAAAGTCGTATTCGTGCACGCTTGCTTGAAACCCAACAATATATCGACCAGTGTTTAAACCAGTCTTTAGATCAACGCGCCCTTGCAGAGAAAATTGCACAACTACAAGATCCTTTACTCAAACATATTTTGCAGGAATATCGTTTAAAACTGGACTATGCCAGTTCACGTTTGAGGTTGGTGATTGCACAACTCGATGAATTATTTGTCGGAACATTGGATAGCTTTAGCCAAAAATTATTGCGTGAATTTTCCTTTGAAAGTGGCAAAATTGAGCGTGCCAATATTACCGACCAAGCATCGGTTTATACCGAACAATTGCTGCATGATGTGCTGCGTGAATGGATTCAGGCACAGCCTCAGCATGTTGTGGACTATATGTTGTTATGTGGGCGGTTGAAATCGGCAGCAGACTATGAGGGGCTGGTCAATACCAGTTTGAATTTTGCATCGGCAGAGATTCAGGGCATAGATCAGGCACAATTGGAGGTACAAGATTTAGCAGAGGCGTTGCAGAATTTAACCAGTATCACCATCCCACAAATTGAAGAATTAAAAGAATATTATGATGGTGAATATACTTTTGGTTTTTCTAAGGTTGTGGCAGGTGAACAAGGGGCTGTAATACATCAAATTTTTACGGATGCTTTGCCAAAACTGATTGAAAAAATTAAGCACAATCCTTTAGAACATTTTTTTAATTCACATCTTGCTGCGTTGTTTAATGCGGTCTTTGCACTTTATTTCACTAAAGACGGTAAGCTCAGGAAATCAATTTTTAACAATCCGAAAGCACCATGTACGCAAGAGGTGCAAGATGCTTTTTTTGATCATCCTGTGATCCGTAAAATTAAAGCAGTGGTGGATGCCAAACTTAATTTTGAGCGTCAAATTGAATTGGTGGATACCAATTTAAAATTCTATTTGGTACAACACGTCAAACAGCGTTTACCGCAACTTTTACAGCAAAAAGGGGAAACCACTTTTGCCCAACAAATTCGCAGTTTAGCTGAAGCTTTGCAGGGAGAACGTGGGCAGCGTTTTGCACAGTTTGTGCATACGCGTTATCCACTGATTTTGGTGGATGAATTTCAGGATACCAACCAAGATCAAGATGACATGCTGGCACAAATTTGGCGCAATCCAAAGTGGTATGCGCGTGGTTGTATGATTATGGTGGGCGATCCTAAGCAGGCGATTTATGGTTTCCGCGGTGGTGATATGCTGACCTATAACAATGCCCGCGATGATGTGCTGAAAAAACAAGGTCGCATTTACTCGCTCAGACAAAATCATCGTTCAGTGAAAGAGCTGGTCAGTGTGGTGGATGAGTTATTTCAACGCCAACCCGCTTTTGGTGAAAAAGTGATTTATGATCCTGTTATTGCTGGTTCACGTCCTCATCCTGCCTTAATGGATCGGCAACAGGCCAATCCCGCACCGCTGCGTTGGGTAACAGTGGAACATGAACAGGATGAGTCCATTCAAATTGCACGAAAAATTCGTGAGTTATTAAATCAAGGTATCGCAGGCGATTTATATTTTGATCATTCTGAAGGCAAAGTTGCTTTGCAAGCTGATGATATTGCCATTTTATCGACCAGTCATCAAAAGCTTGATCAAGCCCAATACGAGCTTGAACGGATTGGAATTCAGGTTAATAGAAGTAGTCAGCGCAGTGTTTTTACAGGCTTTTTAGCCAAAGATGTGGCGGCAATTTTAACCGCAATTTTACATCCTTATGATGAAGCCAAGGTCAAGCGTGCCTTGCTGACACGTTTGTTGGGCTATAACCTGCAACAGTTGATTGAGCTTGAGCAACAAGGTTTGGGTCAGTTTATTTATGACTTCGATTGCATTCGTGAAATGTGGGTCAATAAAGGCTTTTTAACCGCATGGAATTACTGCCTGAACTTATTTAAAATTTGGGAAAATTTGGTGGCAAAACGCAGTTTTGACAATGAACGGCATGTGGTGAATTTACGCCATTTAACCGAATTGCTGAGTCGTCAAAGTGAACGCCATCAAGGGGCTTACATGCTGTATTACTGGTATTTACAGCAAGTTGAATCACCTGCCAAACGCGATTGGGAAATTGAACGAAAACTTTCTAATGCGGCAGGCGTGAAATTGATGACCATTCACCAGTCCAAAGGCTTGGAGTTTAAAGTGGTCTTTTTGATGTCGGCAGATCAGCCGCCCAAATCTGACAAGTCTGCTTTGGTGTTTGCAACGCAGGAAGAGCAAGGCATTGAGCAACGTATCATTGCCATTAAACATAAAGACATAGATGCCACAGCAATGCAGCAGCACAGTGAGCGCCGTTTGGCAGAGTTGAATCGGCTTTGGTATGTGGCACTCACCCGTGCCAGTTACCGGGTCTATGCGATGCTAAAACAGCCTACGCCTGCAAAAGAAGGTAAAAAAGAGGCTGCACCAAAATCTGCTGGTTTAAATGTCTGGCGTTTACAAGCGCCAAGTTCAGCAGAAATTGCAGCAGCATGGAGCTGTGATGAAGCACCTCTGACACAATTAGCGGCAGCATTACAACTTGAACAAGTGCAAGAAATTAAGATTGAAGCTGCAGATTTTCCGCAGCGTCGCTTTTATCCACGAACCAAAACCAGTTTTAGTGGCTTGGCACAACATTTACCTGCCGCCATGCGTAGCGATACTTTGGCATTGGCAAGCGAGGAGCAGGCTGCTGCTGCCGACGAAATCAATCAGGAACCTGTCGAAACGGAACAGGAAATCGTACAGGTGGCTCAACCGATTGCATGGATCAAAGCTAATTTTCAGCGTGGTACTCAAGCGGGGAGTTTTTTACATAAACTCTTTGAATATATCGACTTTCAAGCCAGTCATGATGACATTTTTGAAGAAGTCAAACGCCGTTTTCATAACGACAAAGAGTTTAATTCAGATGTGTTATTGGTAGATTTGATTGCAAAACTCGACACTGCCAAAGGCAGCGCGACTGTGCAGGAAGCAGATATTTTTGCGCACATGACCGAGTGGCTGAAGGATGTGTTGAATACGCCTTTGCACGATACTTTCCAGCTCTCGGCTTTATCTACAGCACATTATTTATCAGAGTTTCCATTCTATTTGGCGTTGGCAGATCAGCGTTTATTTATTCAAGCGATTCAGCAATTGTTTGAAGATGTGGGTCATCCTATTCAAGATTTAAATGAAGCCGCTACTGCACGTTATCTGACAGGCTCAATTGACTTGGTTTATTTTGATGGGCAGTGTTATCACATTGCCGACTATAAGAGTAATTATTTGGGTGCCGATCAGCGCGATTATGAAAAAACCAACCTTGAACACAACATGACCCAATCGAGTTATTGGTTACAAGCGGCCTTGTATTTGGTGGCGTTGCACCGTTATTTGGGCAGTCGTTTGCAAGATTATGATATTCGGCAACATTTGGGTGGAGCCAGTTATTTGTATTTGCGTGGTATGCAGGGGCAAGCAGGGCAAGGGGTTTGTCATTGGCGGCCAGATGCGGAATTTATTCTGCAACTAGATCAAATATTGGGTTACTTTGAACTTAAAAAATAACGCTAAGTTAGCTTATCGACTTAATAAAACAATTGCTTATCCTGTGGATAACTTTGAGGATAACTGTGTGGAAAACAAGCATATTCACTTAAATTCAGAGCAAACCCCAATGCAGGCGTGGATGAATTACCTGTGTCAGCAGCCGTTTAGGAATGTCGCTTTTGATGCTTCAGCACAAATTTTGATGCAACAGGTACTCGATGCCATTGAGCAAGGCGATAGCTGTATTCCTGCAACTGCAGAACAAGTGGCGGCATTGCAGCATTTGCACATGAACTTGCAGCGCGGCGCTTTAAATCCTGATCCACAAATTGCGCCATTTGTATTTGACGGGCAGCGTTTGTATTTGTATCGCTACTGGAAACTGGAACATCAGGTCGCCAACGATATTTTACGGATTCAGGCGCAGGCACCTTTGTCATTTGAATTACAAACCGATCAGCTTAATTTATTGCAAGATCCACAGCAGCAAAAAGCGTTACAAACTGCGGCAACTCAAAGTTTGAGCATTATTACAGGCGGGCCAGGTACAGGAAAAACCTATACTTTGGCGCATATTATTGCGGTGCTCAATCAAGCTTTACCCAATATTCGAATTGCGATGGCGGCTCCTACAGGCAAGGCGGCACAGCGGATGCAGGAAGCCTTGCAAAATGCTTTAAATAGTCAAGCTTTACAAGCGTTTAATGTCGATGCCTTGCGTCAATTACAACCTGTGACCTTGCATCGTTTATTGGGCTTGGGCAATACAGGCAAGCCACGCTTTCACGCCAAACAGCCTTTACCTTATGATGTGATTGTGGTTGATGAAGCTTCGATGTTGGATTTAAGCCTGTCACAGATGTTATTGGCCGCTATTCCTGCGCAGGCGCGTTTAATTCTGTTGGGTGATGCTAATCAACTGGCTTCAGTCGATGTTGGTAAGGTATTGGCCGATTTACAGCAAGTGCCTGAACTCGCAAATAACCGTGTCAATTTAGTCACTACACGCCGTTTTACCGAAGGGGCTAAAATTGGCGCAATGGCCAAATTCATTCAGCAAGAGCATTCCCTTGCACAGGTTTTGGCTGAGTTTGAACAACAGGTAGTTGCTGCAACCGAGTTGCGCAAAATCAATTTAGCACAAATACAGGTCGATGAAGTTCAGCTTCAATATCTACCTAGTCAAGGCAGTCCAATGTCTGCAACAGATTTGGATGGTTATTATGATCAGCTGATGTATGGTTATGAGGCTTATGTGGCGGTATTAAAAGCACATACCTTGGGCTTAGAACAATCCAGTACAACATTTCAAGCGTATGTTACAGATGTCGTGAATGTATTTGATGATTACCGTATTTTAACCGCAATTCGTCATGGACATTTAGGTCTGAAACAACTGAATGTGCAAATTGAAAAACGCTTGTTGCAACAGTTAAAACAAACAAAACATGGTGACTGGTATGTAGGACGCCCCGTCATGATGACCTATAACGATTATCAACTGGGGTTGTCGAATGGTGATATTGGCATCTGTTTTATGCGAGCGCAGCATGATCAGCGCCAGTTTGAAGTGTATTTTCCAAGCTTAAACAAATGGGTGCCTGCAACTCGCCTGCCTAAGAATATTGAAACTGCATTTGTGCTTACCATTCATAAATCGCAAGGTTCTGAATTTACTCATACCGCTGTGGTGTTAGACGCTTCGGCAAAAAACTTGCTGAGTAAGGAGCTGATCTACACTGCCATTACCCGTGCTAAAAAAGTGGTGAGTTTGTTGGTCGATGTACAAGCTTTGCAGCAAGCTTTGACTATTCGCACCCGTCGTAGCAGTGGTTTGTTAGCCAGAATTGATGACGTTTTAAATTGTTAAGAAAAATAAGCAATGGGTGGCTTTGTACGAAATAGCTTACATTGATTCGAGAAATTTGCGCATAGAGATTTCAGTAACTTTTTGAGAAGATGACTTCACACAAAAAGCTCAATAAGGATTTTGAGCACAATCGCAGAATAATAATGATAATTGTCGATCGACAGCGAACTTACAGGACGTGAGTGAAAAGAGGAAACTTACAGCCGCTAAGCCTTGTAGTTTTGGGAGAGACTACAGGGCTTTTTTATGTCTGTAGATTTTGTTGACTTGTACAATACAGACAAAGTTTAGCTGGTGTAAGAAAAAGCTTACAAGTAGATACGAGAAATACGACTTCTTTGACTTTTGTATTATGGCAAAATCTACCACACAAGGAAGTGAAACCCAGAACAGGAATGTTCAGAGAAAAAGACGCGAAAACGCGCAAATAACTACAATAAACAAAACAATAAGAATAACAAGACAAGAAACTACAGCGCAAAAACAGCCCGAGCTCTGCTCGGGCTGTTTTATTTTAAGGGCAAAATATTCCAGTGGATGAAAAGTAGTTGGCAAAATGTGACGCATTATCAATGATATACAATTGTATATTTATTTTCCTTGGATACTTTATATCTAACATGATGAGTATTCCCTTAGCATAAATCATATTTTTTTGAGACATCTAAAAAATTTAAAGCGCGTGTTTGTCGTTCTGTTTTGCAATCGGAACGTTTTTGCCTTAAAATGATGCCCTTGCTGTAGTGATGCACGGCAGTCAATTGAGCAATCAATTGATCGGTATCAAATCTTTTATTAAGCATCTCGGAGAAATCGAATGGCTTTAACAAACGCAGATCGCGCAGAGATCATTGCTAAATTTGCTCGTGCTGAAAACGACACTGGTTCACCAGAAGTTCAAGTAGCGCTTTTAACTGCTCAAATCAATGACTTACAAGGTCACTTCAAAGAGCACAAACACGACCACCATAGCCGTCGCGGTTTAATCCGTATGGTTAACCAACGTCGTAAGTTACTTGACTACCTTAAAGGCAAAGATGTGACTCGTTACAGCGCATTGATTGCTGCTTTAGGTTTACGTCGTTAATTCGATTTAAGCTTTTATTTTCGGACTATTGCATGTTGAATGCTGTATTACTGAAAACTAAAGTATATCTAGCCGTGGCTAGATCAGTGGAAGGGGCGAATGATTCGCTCCTTCTTTGTGTTTAAAATTCGTGTTTCATTCGAGTGAGGTCGGCTTCTAAGCTTTGTCATTTACCTAAAAATTGTATTGTGAATGCCAAACCTTAGGGGTCTCCACGAGAATAATTGTTCACAAGAACTAGGAAAAATAAAACATGTCGATGTTTAATATTATTCGTAAAGAATTCCAATTTGGTCAGCACCAAGTTGTACTGGAAACTGGTCGTGTAGCGCGTCAAGCCAACACGGTAATGATTACTATGGGTGGCGTGACTGTATTGGTTGCAGTGGTTGCTCAACCAACAGCAAAAGCGGGTCAAGATTTCTTCCCACTGACTGTTAACTATCAAGAAAAACAATATGCTGCAGGTCGTATCCCAGGTGGTTATGGTAAGCGTGAAGGCCGTGCTTCTGAAGCAGAAACTTTAATTTCACGTTTAATTGACCGTCCAATTCGTCCGTTGTTCCCAGAAGGTTACTACAACGAAATTCAAGTTACTGCGACTGTTGTATCTTCTGACAAAACCATGGAAGCTGACATTGCTGCAATGTTAGGTACGTCTGCTGCACTTGCAATTGCAGGTACACCGTTCCGTGGCCCAATTGGTGCGGCGCGTGTGGGTTTAATCAACGGCGAATACGTGCTTAACCCGAACTTTGAACAAATGGCGCAATCTGACCTTGACCTTGTGGTTGCAGGTACAGAATCTGCTGTATTGATGGTTGAATCTGAAGCAAAAGAACTTTCAGAAGACCAAATGTTAGGCGCAGTGCTTTACGGTCATGACGAAATGCAAATCGCGATTCAAGCGATCAAAGAATTTGCTGCGGCTGCAGGTGCAACTGAGTCAACTTGGACTGCTCCAGAGAAAAACGAAGACCTTCGTGCAAAACTAAAAGAAGCGTTTGAAGCAAAAATTTCTGAAGCGTACACCATTGCGATCAAACAAGACCGTTATGCTGCATTAGATGCACTTCAAGCAGAAGCAGTTGCGCAATTCGTTCCTGAAAATGACGAAACTGGCATTGCAGATGACTTGAACGAACTCTTTGAAGATCTTAAATACCGTACCGTACGTGACAACATCTTGTCTGGTAAACCACGTATTGATGGTCGTGACACCAAAACCGTTCGTGCGCTTGACGTACAGGTTGGCGTTCTAGACCGTGCGCACGGTTCTGCATTGTTTACCCGTGGTGAAACTCAGGCTTTGGTTACCACCACTTTAGGTAATACACGTGATGCCTTGATGGTTGATACCTTATCGGGTACTAAAACTGACAACTTCATGTTGCACTACAACTTCCCTGCATATTCAGTAGGTGAAACAGGTCGTGAATCTGGCCCTAAACGTCGTGAAATTGGTCATGGTCGTTTGGCACGTCGTGGTGTGCAAGCAGTTCTTCCTGCAGCAGATCGCTTCCCGTATGTGATTCGTATTGTATCCGACATTACTGAGTCTAACGGTTCATCTTCTATGGCGTCTGTTTGTGGTGCATCGTTATCACTTATGGATGCAGGTGTTCCATTGAAAGCACCAGTTGCGGGTATCGCAATGGGCTTAGTGAAAGAAGGCGAGCGTTTCGCTGTGCTTTCTGACATTTTGGGTGATGAAGATCACCTTGGCGACATGGACTTTAAAGTTGCAGGTTCTGCCAACGGTATTACTGCGCTGCAAATGGACATCAAGATTGAAGGCATCACTGAAGAAATCATGGAAGTTGCATTAAACCAAGCTTATGCAGGTCGTATGCATATCTTAAATGCAATGAACCAAGTGATTTCACGTGCGCGTCCAGAAATTTCAATGCATGCGCCTACATTCCAAGTGATCAACATCAACCCAGACAAGATTCGTGACGTAATTGGTAAAGGTGGTGCAACTATCCGCCAAATTACAGAAGAAACGAAAGCGGCAATTGATATTGAAGACAACGGTACAGTGCGCGTATTTGGTGAAACCAAAGCTGCTGCGCAAGCTGCTGTTGCAAAAATTCAGGCTTTAACTGCTGAAATCGAGCCAGGTACAATTTACACAGGTAAAGTGATCCGTATTGTGGAATTCGGTGCGTTCGTCAATATCCTGCCAGGTACTGACGGTTTACTTCACATTTCTCAAATTTCAAATGAGCGTATTGCCAATGTTGCAGACGTGTTGAAAGAAGGTCAGGAAGTGAAAGTACAGGTTGCCGACGTAGACAACCGTGGTCGTATCAAATTAACCATGAAAGACATCGAACAAGCGTAATGCTGTGTTGATGATCTGAAATGGTCAAAAACCCGTATTCAATCTGAATGCGGGTTTTTTATGCTAAAAATTTTGTTGCACCGTACAAAAACCATCTTGGTCACATGAAAAGCGGTATAAATTACAGCCTGTATTTGAAAAGAAGCCTGATGCAGGCTTAAACTGAATACGTCTTAAAATCTCAAAAAACCGTACAAGAAAACTGAAAATAGAGTGCCCGTTCGATGCAAAGTTATTATTTTTATCTGCATACCAATCACAAAACCAATATTTATGTGCAAAAACAGCCAATTGAAGGGCTTGAACCTGAATTTATCTGGATTGATTGCACCCGTGATGATGTGCTTAACCGAGCAGAACAGTGGCACCACGAGATTTTTCAACTCAGTCAATTATCCCTTAATGAATATCATGTGCGCGATATTTTAAATATAGAGCATCCTTGTGGGTTTGATACTTTAGATGATTATGACTTATTGATTTTTCGAAAACTGATCACACCTGAAGACTGTATAGCAACAGGGCAGCAAGTCGGGGAAAAACATGAACGGGTTTTTGGACTGGCTACTACGCCGATGAGCTTTATTATGACACCGCAGATTTTGATTACGGTGCGGGAACAGGGCAATAAAGTCATAGAAAGCTATTTGTCACGTGTGGAAGCTGCGGTACAACGTCCGATTGAAGAACAGAATAAAGCACGTAAATTGGCAGCATCACCGTTAGACTTAACCTTGCGTTTACTGAATTTGGTGGCGGATGATTATTTGGATATTCGTATGCCACTGACCCGCCGTGTGGAATATTGGCAACAAGAGTTGTTGCAGGGGCATCGTCGTTTTACCCGTTGGCATCAATTGCTGCAAGAAAATATGGCGTTTCAGCAAGTTGAAAATTTATGTGAAGAGCAAATTGAAGCCTTGCAGGAGCTGCGTGATGAAATTGTCGATAACTACCCACATTTACGTGGAAAAAAACGTAATGAACGACAGGATATTATTTTGGTACGTTTGGATGATTTGACCAGTCATATTGAACGAATTCAAAAGCATACCATTCGCTTACGTTCTGCAGTGCAAACAGCAATTGATCTGCATTTTTCTGCCATTGCCAACCAAACCAATGAAAATATGCGGATTTTAGCCATCATTACCGCAGTTTTTGCACCTTTGACTTTGTTCACAGGTATTTATGGTATGAACTTTGAGTTTATGCCAGGTTTAAAACATGCACAGGCCTTTTGGATTATGCTGGGTGTAATGATTATGACCACTTTACTGTTGCTGTATTATTTCTATCGACGTCACATGGTGGGGCGGGGTGAAAAAAGTGTGATTGATATGTTGGCGCAACAACATAGCGATCAACACATGAGCTTATTTTGGTTTTTAGACTATGAACCCATTAAGCAAACCGTGAAAGGCACTTTAAAGGAAGTCGAAAAACTGACTAAACTTAAATAATTCAGAAGCTCAACTTGCAGATATGGTAATAGATAAAGTTTTGTATCCGATAGAGATATCACAAGGTCATTCATCGCAAAAGTTGTCCACAGAGCTCAAGAGTTATCCATAGGGCTGATAAGCTTATCCACAGATTGAACGAGATTGCGGATATTAAGCTCAAGATGGCAGATTTTTGAATGGTCTTTGAACACGGGTTTCGGGTTTAAATACGCCATCTTGTTTTGCTTTTTCTTGCTGTGTCCTGTATTTGATTGTATGAGGATTTGCAGTTCAGATCTGTATGTGTGTTAAGCCAACTGATCAATTTGTGCATGACGCAGCAAATGATACATTTCATCTTTCAGTCTTAATTTTTTGCGTTTCAGTGCTTCAATGTCATCATTAATTTGATGCACAGGATCAAGCTCTAACTGGCTGATTTCACGGTCAAGCTGTTCGTGATCTTCAAAAATTTTTGAAAAATGTGGATTGCTGTCGCGTAATCCCTGAATTAAATCACGAAACTCAGGAAACATATTTTTAATCTTCTTGTTGCAGTCTTTGGTTTTCATTGTGTCGA
The DNA here is from genome assembly GCF_021602765.1 of Acinetobacter sp. KAM396. Taxonomy (NCBI): domain Bacteria; kingdom Pseudomonadati; phylum Pseudomonadota; class Gammaproteobacteria; order Moraxellales; family Moraxellaceae; genus Acinetobacter; species Acinetobacter sp. KAM396. The sequence goes on along the minus strand of NZ_BPPH01000013.1, from coordinate 12,328 downwards.
TCATTCTCATCAAATAAATTTACGGGCATAAAAAGAAAAACGCTCCAGCAAGGTGATGAAGCACAGAGCTAGAGCGTGAGGATTAACTATGTTGAAAACTTAGATGTTTAACTTGTTTGCGTAATTTTTGCACTTCATCAATCAGGTCAAGCATCATAGCAACAGCTGAAAAACTAGCGTCGAAATCACGTTGCAGCCGATAAGCTTGGCGTGCACGACTGACATCTTCACCAAAAAATTGGTGGATACGTTCGGCAGGGCGGGAAGGCAGGATGTCATATTCTAAAAGTTGTAAGACCCATTCAGGGCTTTGCCCGCAAGCTTCGGCAAATTTTTTTAAATCTAACTGACTAAATTCTTCAATAATTTCTGTGTGTTGTCCGTCTGAAGTGATTTCACGATATAAAATAGTGGTCATGGCATACTCCTTCTGATCGAATTCAAACGAGTTGGCTCGCATGAAATGAGGGATTGCTTTACATCAATAATTGGTAGATATCCAATAAGCGCTTCTCTTTAATTTAGCCTGTATGCGCTGTAATAGAATCAGTTATTTGTATTGCTTTGGTGAAATTCAGCCAATCCTTTGCTGTGCTCAGGTCTGTTATATTGATGCGCTGATTTGGCTTATGCGTATAGATGTTCTATAGATATTAGTCTATTTTTTGTTCAATGCCATCCTTTATTTCAATTATTTGGATTGAACGGTGATGTGGTGTTAAAAATGATTGTTTCAAAATTTAGCAATAAAAAGGGTTCTTGAATAAGAACCCTATAAATCAAAATCTTAGTTTAAGGAATTAGTATTTTACCCATGTCACACTGCGGCCAATCACCGAAACACCTACATAGCCACGTAAGGTTAGACGCTTACCGTTAGCGTTTAAACGTGCTTTACCTTTATAAACTTTACCGCCAATTGGGTCTAAAACATGGCCTTGGATAAATTCACGTGGGTTTTTGGGATCTTGTTTAAAACCCCAAATAAACGGCAAGCCAATAAAAGGTGTGTTCTTTAACTTACCTGGGCAATTGCTGCAAATCACCATTTTTTCAGCACCTGGAATATTACGGGTTTCCACGATAATGCCTTCATAAGTACCATCTGGCTTTTTCTGAATTTCGACATCGGCACGTGAATAACCTGTGCGATCATCAATGGTTTTCCATTTACCAATAAGAGGGTCACTTTGAGCAAAACTCAGACCAGAAAGCGCGGCTAACATTAGCCCTGCTAAAATCCCTTTATAATTTTTTTTCATTAATGTTCCCCAGACATGTTAAGTATTAAAAAAGAATAGAGTAAAAATTCTATTTTGTGCTTTATAACAAGAAAAATCCGAATACGCAAATTGATCATTAAAAAGGTGCAATAAGCATGCAATTAGAGTTTTAGTGAAAATTTAAAATACAAGCGTTTGCATTTACAAAATATTCTAAATGACGCAGAGCTGAGATGGTGATTCTGGAAGGAAGAGTCCTATTGGCTTAAATTTTTGCTTCATCTGTGCTTTTAGCCAACGGTATTGGTGATGCGTGACGCGACTGAATTTTTGTGATTAGGTGAGCTTTTAATATTTCACCCACGTCATTTTATGTCTGGCATGGGTGGCAAGGTCTACATTGGAGAGGGTCAAATGTTTGCCGCTGTTGCTTAAGCGAGCGCGAGTTTTATATTGCTTACCAGTACGTGGGTCTAAATAATCACCTTCATAAAATTCAATTGTATTTCTTGGCGTAGCTTTTGAGTGAGTTAATGGAACAAAACCTAACAGCGGCTTATCTTTATTTTTACACGTGCAGAGTGTGCAATTTTCCAAACGCGGCGCGCAAGGAACTGCACTGAGTTCTATAATTGTAGCGGCATACGCGCCTTGTTTATCCTGACTCATGATCACGTCAGACAATGAAAAATCCGTGCGGTAGTCTAATGTTTTCCACTTGCCTAAAAGTGGGTCTGCATTGGCGGCATAAGCTAAACTTGAACAGTAAATCGCGCTGATGAATGCTAAACGAGAGAAGAATTGGGTGTTCATAAAGTCAATATCCCACAGAAGAAGCAGCCTAATGGCATAAAAAATATAGGATTACTGATACCCTATTGATGCGGTATTTTTTTTAATTGTATGAAAGTTTTATGAAATTAATTACATGAAAAATAAAAAATAATAGGTTTTGAAGATGGCCATCAGGCAAATAAAAATGAGCAAAATGGACTGCTCATTTTTATTGAGTTTTTTGGATTGCATCACATATTAATCATGGCATTCGATCATGCAATTTAGCTGAGATGTTCTCCAAATAAACCCAAGGCTTCTTCGGCACTAAAGCTATATTGTGTGCTGCAGAATTGGCAATCCATAGTAATTGGATTCTGGTATTCCAAAGTTTCCCTTACCGCAGAAACACCAATTTGAATTAATGCATTGGCACAGCGTTCTTTGGAGCAAGTGCAACCAAAACGCAAGGCTTCCACCTCAGGCAAACGGACTTGTTCTTCATTGTATAAACGGTACAAAATTTCATTGACATCTAAATCAGTTAATTCTTCTGCTTTTAAGGTTTCTGTCAGCATGGTCACGCGTGGCCATAAATCTTCATCGACCCGTTGTTGTTCTTCTTCACTGTTACGCGGTAACAATTGAATGAGCAAACCGCCCGCACGTTCGGCATTGCTTGCCAACACAATACGGGTTGGAATTTGTGCAGATAAATCGTAATACTGCATTAAACATTCAGCTAAATTGGCTTTGTCTAAAGGCACGATACCTTGATAACGCTCACCAAATTCAGGTTCGATATTAATAAACAACACAGGACTGACCAAACTTTTCAGGACGGTGCTGCTGTCTTCAGCATGTAAAAAGCGTGGGTCTTCTTCATACTCTGCCAACGCACGAACTTCACCCAAGTGGTTACATTCCGCCATGGCCCATTTAAATGTCCCAGATGCCTGAATTTGTAAGCTAATACGCCCTTTAATTTTTAGGGTACTGGCTAGCAGGGCAGTGGCACAAAGCATTTCTCCCAACAACACTTGTACCGCAGGCACATAATCACGTTGTTTCAAAATGGTTTGCAAAGTTTCTTCGAGATGAACTACTTCACCACGAACAGGGCTATCTTCAATAAAAAAGCGTTGGCGTAAATCAGACATAAAATTCTCCATAACCCTGTTTTAATGGTGGCAATATTGTAAAACACAAGTCAGTTTGCTGCATCACGTGTTACATCTATATGACCGTTATGCAATCCACGTTTTAAATCGACACCCAAGGGCATTTCACGGTTTTGTGCATCACTTTCAAACAGGTGTTCTAGTTCGGCCAAAGCGTTACGATGGGTTTCATACACTTTTTGTTCATCGGTATATATGTGCTGCTGTTGTGCCAAGAGTTGTTCATCATAATCACGGAACAGCTCAATACTTTTATATGCATCTTCTTCATTAATACCCAAATCACGTAAAGCCTGATAAGCCATGCCTAAAGAGGATAAATACGTTTCACGCCAAATATAGTTGACGCCCAAATCCCGCAATAAATGCACATGATGCCGATCACGGGCGCGTACCAATAATTTTAGAGCTGGATAATTCAGGCGAATATGTCGTGCCACATTCATTGAATCTTCAATATCATCAATCGCGAGAATAAAGATTTTGGCATGCTCGATGCCTGCGGCACGTAAAATTTCAGGTTGAGTCGCGTCGCCATAATAGACTTTACCGCCGTAATTTCGCACGAAATCAATTTTATCCATATTGCTGTCGATGGCAGTAAAGTGCAGATGCTGCAAGTACGCCACACGGGCAATAATTTGTCCAAAACGACCAAAACCCGCAATAATCATAGGGTGATGTGTATCGGGAATTTCGTCATATTCAGGCGTTTTTTCACGTTCTAGGCGGGGGATAATTTGACTGCTCATCAACCAATATAAAATTGGGGTCAGCACCATCGATAAAGTCACAATTAAGGTCAGGGGTTGCAGCATGGCTTGGCTGAGCACACTTTCACTTTGTGCGACACTGAGGACCACAAAGGCAAACTCACCGCCTTGTGCCAAGCAAGTCGCCAACAATAAACTATTGCGCCAAGAATATTGGAAATAGCGGGCAATGGCCGTGAGGCTAATCAGTTTGATGAGCATGAGCAGCAATGCACCGCCCACAATCAGCCAAGGGGTATTCATTAAGATTGCTAGTTCCGTACTCATCCCGACTGTCATAAAAAATAAGCCCAGTAATAGGCCTTTGAATGGGGCAATACTGGCTTCTAACTCATGTCTAAACTCGGAATCTGCCAACAAGACGCCTGTTAAAAATGCGCCTAAGGTGGTGCTAATGCCCAGTACATCCATAATGCTGACCACGCCAAGCACAATGAACAACCCGACAGCCGTGATCAGTTCATGTGCGCCACTTTTGGCCACAAAGCGAAAAAATGGACGCATGAGATAACGACTAAATAAGAATAGACCACTAAAGGTCGCGATGATCGCAGCAAAATAGGCAATGCCATGATGGGTCGATTCTGCACCTGCCAACATGGGAATAATGGCAATTAATGGAATGGCAGCAATATCTTGAAATAGCAGAATGGAAAAGGATTGTTGTCCATAACTACTGCTGAGTTCCTGCTTTTCTTGCAACATTTGTAGCACAAAGGCCGTAGACGAAAGTGCCAGTGCAAAACCGATCACCACACTTGAGGCAATGCCTTGCTGTAAGGCAAAAAAAGCCAAGATTGCAAGTAGAATACCCGTGATGCCGACCTGTAAACTACCCAAAACAAAAATGGGCTTGCGCATTTCCCACAGCCGTTGTGGACGCAGTTCTAAGCCAATAATAAACATCAGGAACACCACACCATATTCTGCCAGTTCCTGAATATCATCGGGGTCGCTGGCAATATTGAAGACGCTAGGCCCTAGCAAAATGCCTGTAAACAAATAGCCCAATACGGTCGCAATACCAAAGCGTTTTAGTAAGGGAACCAAAACCAATGAAGCGCCTAGAAAAATGGTTATTTGTAACAATAAGGACATGTGGTCATCCAAAGTTTAAAGCGGTGGATTATTGAAATAAGTGCTGATACAGCTAAGTTTCAATTTACAGTATTAGCTAAATTCTTGCGGATCTATATCTAAACTTAGTTTCATGCTGGATGGCTTTTCATGCAACATATTTTGCCACCAGTTCCTGATATAAAAATGTAAGCGTGCCCGATCTTTAGACAACAACACCATATGTGCATGGAAACGTCCTGCTTTACGCTCCATTGGCGCAGGAATCGGTCCCCAAATTTCAATTAATTGTTCTGAATGTTCTCTAAGCCATTGTGCATGTTGTTGTAAAAATTGCTGGTTTAATTCCTGACTTTTAGATTCACAACGAATCAAAGCACTGTAACGATAAGGCGGTAATTGTGCAGCTTTGCGTTCTTTTAAACTTTGTTTGGCAAACTTGCGGTAATCTCCCTCGACTAATGTCGTGAGAAGTGGATGATCGGGACGCACACTTTGCAAATAAACATCACCTTTATGCTCACCACGCCCTGCACGTCCCGCCACTTGCACAATCAGTTGAGCTGTGCGTTCAGGTGCGCGAATATCCACACTAAGTAAGCCTGAATCAATATCTAAAATTGCCACCAAGGTCACATACGGAAAATGATGCCCTTTGGCCAGCATTTGCGTGCCCAATAAAATTAGCGGTTCACTGCGTTGGATGCGGTCATAAATTTTTTGCCAACTTCCTACTCGGCTGGTCGAGTCCCGATCTACCCGAATGACGTCTACAGTTGGAAACAGCTCATTTAAACTGTCTTCGACTTTTGCAGTGCCCATGCCAATTGGTTTGAGTTCTGTATGGTTGCAGGCAGGGCATTGCTCAGGTTTACGATGAATTGTACCGCAGTGGTGGCAATGTAAATGCGTATAAGGTTGATGATGCAAGGTAAAGTTGGCATCACAATTCGGGCATTTGGCTTGCCATGCGCAGCTTTCACAAATCAGCACAGGTGCATAGCCGCGTCGGTTTAAAAACACCAAGACTTGTTCTTTTTTGGCCAGACGTTTTTTGATTTCATCAATCAATTGTTGGCTAATACCGTGCTGTTTTTTGGCAATTTTTAAATCAATCAAGTGGATTTTGGGCATGAGTGCCGTGCCAGCACGTTGATTTAACTCCAGACATTGCATTTTACCTTGATCGACTAAGGCATAGCTGTCAACGCTTGGAGTCGCCGAACCTAAAATAACGGGGCAATTTTCCAGATGGGCACGATAGAGCGCAACATCACGAGCATGGTAGCGAAAACCTTCCTGCTGTTTAAAAGACAGGTCGTGTTCTTCATCCAAAATAATCAAGCCTAAATTTGGCAATGGGGTATAAATGGCTGAGCGTGTACCTAAAATAATTGAGGCTTTACCCGTTTGAGCGGCTTGCCATGCCTGCAAACGCTTGGAATCATTTAAACCTGAATGTAAGAGGGCAATGTGGCAATGAAAACGTGACTGGAAACGGCTAATGGTTTGTGGCGTTAGACCAATTTCAGGCACTAACACCAACACCTGTTTGCCCTGTTTCAGCACCTCATACATGATGTGCAAATACACTTCAGTTTTGCCGCTGCCCGTTAAACCATCTAGCAAAAATGCCTTATATTGCTGTCGTACTTTAAGTACAGTGTCAATTGCTTTTTTCTGATCTGGATTAGGGGTTAAAGGCATTTGCGCCAAAGTCACGGGCATCGGGCTAAAATCTTGGGCTTCCAAAACACATGCGCAAATTTCTTTATTTGCCAAGGCTTTTAGAGTTGCAGTTTCAATACCTGCCAAATTTAAAATATTTTCAGAAGTGCCTGAAGGATGCAGCTTTAAAATTTTATAGGCTTGTTGTTGTTTTTCCGAACGTGTAATTTTGACTTCGGCATGTGCATCCAATAATTTCCAAGTGCGTGCCAATAAATTATAGGGTTTGGCTTGGCGCAATAAACTTGGCAAGGCGCTTTGCATCACCTCACCAATCGGGAATTGATAATATTGTGCCGACCATGTCAACAAAGTTAAAACTTTAGGGTCTAAAATCGCTTGCTCATCTAACAGTTCGCTAATGGCTTTGAGTTTAAAACGTGGATCAATTGGAGTATCGAGTGCTAGTTTTTCGACAATAATCCCGACCAAGTTTTGCCGACCAAAAGAAACCAAGACCCGCGCGCCTACTTCTGCTTGCTGATATTGAGCTGCACTGAGCATATAATCGAAGCAGTCGTAAAGATACACGGGCACAGCCACTCGAATACGATAAACAGGCTGTCGGTCTAAAGTTGAATCTGGCATAGAAAAAGTCGTATCGTCCTGTGAAAATGGCTTCGTGCTCGACTTTGGCATGTGTTAGAGTGAGCACAGAATTTATATCTAAGAATATGAATGATTTTAGTGGTCAGACGCAACCGCGTTGCAAGAAATTTTGGAAAATTAGAGCATTACAATGCCAGCATATCAATTTACGGCCATTGACGCTTCAGGGAAGCAGCAAAAAGGTGTTTTAGAGGGTGATTCTGCACGACAAATCCGTCAGCAATTACGCGACAAAGAATGGATTCCTGTCAGTGTTGATGCCGTTGAACAAAAAGATAAACACAGTGGTAAACAGTGGTTTAAGAAAAAAATCACAGCCTATGATTTGGCTTTACTAACCCGTCAGTTATCGGTTTTGGTGGCTGCTGCGATTCCTTTAGAAGAAGCCGTTCGTGCTGTGGGTAAACAAAGTGAAAAAGCCCATGTGCAAAATTTACTAATGTCGGTGCGTTCCAAAGTATTGGAAGGTTATTCATTGGCCAATGCTTTACAACAATCGGGGCGTTTTCCAGAATTATATATTGCCACTATTGCCGCAGGCGAGCGTTCGGGGCATTTGGATTTAATTTTGGAACAATTGGCAGATTACACCGAAAACCGCTTTGCCATGCAGAAAAAAATTCAAGGGGCGATGATTTATCCCATTATTTTAATGCTGATGTCTTTTGCGATTGTGATGGGTTTAATGACCTATGTCGTACCCGATATTGTTAAAACCTTTGATCAAAGTAAAGACGCCTTGCCGTGGATCACCGTGGCATTAATGAAAGCCAGTGACTTTATCCGTGTTGCATGGCCGTTTTTACTGGTGGTTTCTGTGGTCGGAGTATTGTTGTTGGCGCGTTTTTTACGCACCACCGCAGGGCATTATGCCTTTGACCGTTTAACCTTAAAGTTGCCGTTATTTGCAAAATTATCACGTGGGATTAATGCTGCGCGTTTTGCCAGTACCTTGTCTATTTTGACTCAGTCGGGTGTGCCTTTGGTGGATGCGCTAAAAATTGGTGCTGCGGTCAGTAACAACTGGGTCATTCGAGATGCGGTCAATTTGGCGGCAGAAAAAGTCACCGAAGGTGGTAACTTGGCGACGCAATTGGAGCGTAGTGGTTATTTCCCACCGATGATGGTACAAATGATCAAAAGTGGTGAAGCTTCGGGCGAGTTAGACCGTATGCTGTCACGTGCTTCAGACATGCAAGACCGTGAAGTGACTACGCTTATTTCCACTCTTTTGGCACTCTTGGAACCGTTGATGTTGATACTGATGGCGAGTATTGTATTGGTGATTGTGATTGCGGTCATGCTGCCAATTGTGAATATGAACAATATGATTTAAATCGTTTTGAAGCATCGTTCTTCAAACAGAATCTAAAATAAATGTCGAATTGATATCAATAAATGAGAGAGATGGAATGAAACAGAAGCAATCGAGCAAACAGTCAGGTTTTACCCTGATTGAAGTCATGGTGGTGATTGTAATTTTAGGTGTGTTGGCGGCTTTAATCGTACCGAATGTAATGGGACGTGGTGAAAAAGCCAAAGTCGATACCACGGTAATTACCTTAAAAGGTGTGGCTGGCGCACTCGATCAATACAAACTTGATAATCAAAAATATCCCTCTATGCAAGATGGTGGTTTAGATGCCTTGGTGAATCAGCCTGCTTCGGCTAAAAACTGGTTGCCAGGCGGTTATGTGAAAGGAGGCTATCCGAAAGACAGCTGGGACAATGACATTCAATATGTGATTCCAGGTTCAGAAGGTCGTCCGTTTGACTTGTATTCTTTTGGTGCAGATGGTCAGCAAGGTGGTGAAGGCACCGATGCCGATATTTATTATCAGCCTTAATGGAAATGGAAGATGGGCTGAATCTGTATATCCTGATTTAGTGAGTTTCCATAAAAAAACCGAGCATTAAGCGCTCGGTTTTTTTAAGAATGGTCATTTCTAAGCACTATTGAACAGTACTATTAACGACGTGATTTAAACGATACATCTACCTGACGTGGTCGATAAATCCACCCTAGAATTAACAACAGCAATGAAAAAATCAACACAGGCCAATCGCTGAGTTGAGTATACAGCGTTTGACCTTGCATGGCAGGCAGATCACCACGCAGCACAAACTCCTGATCCATTGGCGCTTGTTTGACAATATGTCCATGATGGTCAATAAATGCGGTCACCCCTGTATTGGTGGCACGAATAAACCAACGTCCATTTTCTTTGGCACGCATTTGTACCATTTGTAAATGTTGCAATGGCCCTGCAGTACCCGTAAACCAAGCATCATTGGAGACTGTTACCAAAAAGTCACTTTTGCTTGCATTGCGACGGGTTAGGTTTGGATAAGCCACTTCATAACAAATGGCTGCCCCCAAATGATGCTGCTTAATTGCGAGTGGTTTTTGCTCAGATGCGCCACGTGAGAAGCCACTCATGGATGGGTCATTTTGCATCGCAGGCAATACCCAGCTGAGTAAACCTGAAAGCGGAATATATTCGCCAAAAGGCACCAGACGTTGCTTTTTATATAATCCTTCTGCCGCATCTCCCGTTGCCATAATGCTGTTGTAATACATGGGATGTTGCTGCACTTGTGATTCAGGCAAGTCCCAATACGGAATACCCGTCACCCACGAACTGCCTGTTTTTTCAGCCTGTGTTTTCATGGCATCCAAAAACGGTTCAATATCGGTCTGGAACATTGGAATGGACGATTCAGGCCAGACAATAATATCGCGTCCCCATTCAGTTCGGGTTAAGCGGGTATAAATTTCCAAGGTCTTGATTTGGTATTCGGTGAGCCATTTTAAGTCTTGAGGGATGTTACCTTGAATCAGAGAAACCGAGAGCGGCTTTTCAGATTTTGCAGTTACAAAACTGATCTGCGCTGCCCCCCATGCACCCAAGAGTAAAATTGCCGATGGAATCAGCCAGAAGATACGCTTTTTAAGGACTTCAACCAACGCACAGGCCAGTAGAATGACCGCAAAAGACACGCCGAAAATACCAAACAGTGGTGCATAGCTATCCAAAAAGCGTTCAGTGAAAGCATAACCTGCAAACAGCCACGGAAAACCTGTAAAGACCCAAGTTTTTGCCCATTCAAACAACACCCAGAGCGGTGCAAAAGTCAGGGGTGTTTCAGGGAAAAATCGACGATACAACCAAGTTTGTATGGCAGTAAATAACCCCATTAACAGCGCCATAATGACAATCATCAGTACGCTTAGAAAGGCATTGGTGTCGCCATAGACATGAATAGAGGTGTAGAGCCAAAAAACCCCGACAAACCACAGTCCAATCCCATAAGACCAACCAATCAAAAAGGCCTGTTTCGGGGTGCGTTTGCTTAAGGTCGCATACAGTAAAGCGGGAGAAAGTAAGGCAATCCACCAATAATGATAGGGAGCAAGTGCAAAACTAAACACTGAACCCGCCAATAGAGCAATGATTAATGGATAAATTAAGGGTAGTTGTTGATGTTCTGCAGGATTAGACAGCTTGGAAAAAAAAGTCCTCATTGACGTACGGCTCGAATCAGATGAATAGTGCGGGCATCTGCTTCAAGAATGGTGAATTCCCAATTGCCAATCACAATCACTTGCCCTTGCAAATCACTCACCAAACCAATTTTCTGAAGCAATAAACCACCCACAGTTTCTACTTCATCGTCAGAAAAATCTGCATCTAAAACATTATTAAAATGTTCGATTGGTGTAAGTGCTTGTACTAACCAAGTATTTGCAGTTTTTGGGTCGTTATCGGGGATAATGTATTCTGCTTCTTCGTCAATATTGTCGTGTTCATCTTCAATTTCACCGACAATTTCTTCCAAAATATCTTCTAAAGTAACCAAGCCCGAAGTGGTGCCATACTCATCAATTACTACCGCAATATGGGTTTGGGTATTTTTGAGCATACGCAATACTTGGTCTGAACGAGCACTTTCAGGCACAAATAACGGCTGACGCATTAAGGCACGTATATCAACTTTAGTGCTTTGTTCGGTCAGTAAAGGCAATAAGTCTTTGGCTAATAAAATCCCCACCACGTTGTCGGGTTGATCAGATGAGAACACAGGAAAACGTGAATGTGCCGATTCGACCAGTACATGCAAAATATCGAGTAGCTCATCATCTTCCTGTAAGCTAATCATCGTGGTACGTGGGGTCATGACTTCACGGATTTTGGTGGCAGGTAAATCCAGAACACCTTCGAGCATTGCCACCGTATCGGGTTCTAAAAAACGACGTGAATCTTGTACTAATTTTAGCAATTCATCGCGGGTTTCTGGTGCTGTGCCTAACCATTTTCTTAGGCCACGCATACCCCACGATGGGCCTGATTCCTCGTGCATGATCTTTCCTAAAGACTCTTTATATCTAAAAAACTTAGCTTAATCATACCTTAGAAAATACAGTTGTCTATTGCTAATCTTGGTAGAAAATGACGGCAATTACGTCACGCAGATGTGCTGCTTTGCGTATGGGGAACACATAAAACAAGGCTGCGCTTTATGCTAAACTAGCGCGATGTTTTAATACCGAGTCTGTGCATGTCTGAAATTCCTGTCACACCTAGCATTCAACTGAATACTCGCGGTTTGCGTTGCCCTGAACCTGTGATGATGTTGCATCAAGCCATTCGCAAATCTAAGTCTGGCGATGTGGTTGAAGTATTTGCAACTGACAATTCGACGTCTTGGGATATTCCAAAATTTTGTATGCATTTGGGGCATGAGTTGTTATTGCAAGAAGAACGCTTGGATGAGCAGGGTAATAAAGAATTTCATTATTTGGTGAAAAAAGGCGAATAGGCAAAAATCAGCCTCAGCATTTTTAGAACACTATATTAGATCTCTTGCGAAAGTAAAAACCACCTCAATCTAAGTTTCATGAGATATCAGAACTTAAACCGTTTTTCAGATTCTGAATTTAAACGCTTGGTTGGCGTACCTC
>NZ_BPPH01000012.1:0-73313 GCF_021602765.1 Acinetobacter sp. KAM396 | reverse complement strand
CCAACTGAGCTATTCCCGCATGCGGTGTATAATACATGATGAAAAAATAGGGTCAATCATTTTTTGCATGTCATTGTACTGACTGAATAAATAAACAACATTTTTAGAAAATAGTACTGTTAAATGATTCAGGTTATTTGTTTTATAAAAGTTTTCATTATCTGCAAAATTTTCTATATCGCTTGCTATGAACTGTAGTCACGCGAAAAATCAAAAGTATTAGATATAAAAAATCCGCAGTACTGAATTTCTAAAAGTGAAGTAGACTGCGGATTTTTAGATGAGTCAAATTAATTTTATTAAATTTAAACTATTGAATAATATAAAAATTATTCAACTGTCACACTTTTTGCCAAGTTTCTAGGCTGATCGACATCTGTACCGCGCAAAACTGCCACATGGTAAGACAACAATTGTACAGGAATACTATACACAATTGGCGCAAGCAACGCGCTGACCTGTGGTACATAAACCACATGCTGGCGTTCTTTATCTGCAGGAATGCCGCTGTGTTCATCTGCAAATACAAACAGCTCACCACCACGTGCCTGTACTTCTTCCATATTGGATTTCAGTTTATCCAGCATGTCATCTTGCGGTGCTAAAATCACCACAGGCATGTCATTATCGACCAATGCCAATGGGCCGTGCTTTAATTCACCCGCAGCATAACCTTCTGCGTGAATATATGAAATTTCTTTCAGTTTTAACGCACCTTCCAAGGCAATTGGGAATTGTGTGCCACGACCCAAGAACAAGCAGTGATTTTTCTCTACAAACAATTCAGACAAACGTAAAATTGCCGTATCATTTTGCAAAGTATCTAAAATCACTTTTGGTGTGTGCCACAAGCCTGCAATAATTTCAGCTGTATCTGTCGCTGCTATTGCATTTTTCACCTGACCAATTTTGAGCACCAACAGCATTAATGCTGCCAACTGTGTGGTAAAGGCTTTGGTCGATGCCACACCAATTTCAGGACCTGCAAGCGTCAACAAACTATGATGGGTTTCACGCACCATAGATGAAGTCGCTACGTTACAAATGGTCATGGTGCTAATATTTAAGCCTTTTGCAGCAGCACGTTTTTGCGTGTCGCGTAAAGCAGCTAAAGTATCTGCAGTTTCACCCGATTGTGAAATGCACACATACAACGTATTATTCACAATCACTGGCGTGCGATAACGGTATTCGCTGGCAATTTCCACATGACATGGCAAGTTAATCAGCTGTTCAAACCAATATTTTGCAATCATCCCCGCATGGTAGCTGGTACCACAGGCAATAATCTGTACCTGTTGAATCTTGGCAAAATCAAGCTCGGCATCTTTCAGGAAATCTTCACGTAAAGCGTTGCCATTCAATGCTTGTGAAATGGTTTGTTGAATTGCTTCAGGCTGCTCATAAATTTCTTTGAGCATGTAGTGTTTATATTCACCCTTCGATGCATTGCTTACAGTTGCATCCAGCTCTTTTACAGGGCGTTGAACCGTTTGACCATTTACAAAAACTTCAATGCTGTGGCGGGTTAAGCGGGCAATATCACCTTCTTCCAAATACATGAAACGGTTGGTAATTGGCAATAACGCCAATTGGTCTGAACTGATAAAGTTTTCGCCAATACCGACACCAATCACCAAAGGCGAACCTTCACGTACCGTGATCAACTCATCTGGATAATCGGTATGGATAATACCTAATGCATAGGCACCCTTAAGTTGTGGTACCACTTGTTGAACCGCAGTCAGTAAACCTGCTGCAGTTTTTAAGGCATGATTGACCAAATGTGCAACCACTTCGGTATCGGTTTGAGAGTTGAAAACGTAGCCTAAAGTTTCCAGCTCGTCTTTCAGTTCTTGATAATTTTCGATAATACCGTTGTGTACGACAGCAACATTGCCAGAAATATGCGGATGTGCATTGTTTTCAGTCGGTTTACCATGTGTTGCCCAACGCGTGTGCGCAATACCGAGTGAACCTGTTATTTGAGAATCGAGTACTGCTTGCTCAAGATTTGCGACTTTACCGACACGGCGCTCACGCAAGACCTGACCTTGACTAATCAGTGCCAAACCTGCGGAATCGTAACCGCGATATTCTAAACGCTTTAAACCTTCAATGAGGATATTGGTAATACTACGTTCTGCAACGCCACCGACAATACCGCACATAGGAACTTCCTCTTATTTTTTCAATTTTTGTGGACGTTGATAATTTTCTTTAGTGAACTGTTTAGAACGTTCCACAGCTAAACACTGTTCTGCAACATCACGGGTAATAGTCGAGCCTGCGCCTACCGTTGCACCATTGGCAATGGTGACAGGTGCAACCAATGAACTATTTGAGCCAATAAAGACGTGGTCACCAATAATGGTTTTAAACTTATTGGCACCATCATAATTGCAAGTAATTGTACCTGCACCAATATTGCTGCCTGCACCCACTTCGGCATCCCCTAAGTAGGTAAAGTGGTTGGCTTTGGAGCCTAAACCAATTTGACTGTTTTTCACTTCAACAAAGTTGCCAATATGTACTTCATTGGCCAATATCGCACCCGGACGTAAACGAGAAAATGGACCAATTTGTGCATCTTCGCCCACAACCGCTTGGTCAAATACGCTATACGGCTGAACTTTAGTGCCCGCAGCAATTTTAGTGTTTTTAAGAATACAACCTGCACCAATTTCTACGCCATCACCCAGTTCGCAATCGCCTTCGATAATCACGTTAATGTCAATGCGAACGTCTTTACCTGCAGTGAGATTACCACGTAAATCAAAACGGGTTGGGTCAATTAAATGCACACCTTGTTGCATGAGTTGCTTGGCTTGGAAGTTCTGGAATTCACGTTCTAAAGCAGCCAATTGCACACGGTCATTCACGCCTTCTACTTCAAAAGCCAGTTGAGGTTCTACCGATGCAACTACTAAACCATCGGCAATTGCCATCGCCACAATATCGGTCAGGTAATATTCACCCTGCGCATTGTTATTGCTCAGTTTTGGCAGCCATTCATGTAATTTGGCATTGCTGACGCAGTAAATACCCGTGTTGATTTCTTGAATTTGACGCTGTGCTTCAGATGCATCTTTATGTTCAACAATCGCTTGAATTTTACCGTTTTCACGCACAATACGACCATAACCCGTAGCATCGGCAAGGGTGAGTGTCACCAATCCAATTTGGGTTTCACGTGAAACATCGAGCAGCTTTTGTAAAGTTTGCTCTGTAATACAAGGCACATCACCCGATAAAATCAGAGATACGCCATCTTGTGGTAAAACAGGCAAGGTGACTTTCACTGCATGGCCTGTGCCGAGCTGTTCCGCTTGTTCGACCCACTGCACCTGTTCATGTGCAAACGCATTTTGAACCAAAGTACCGCCGTGACCGTAAATGGTAATAATATGATCGGCTTGTAATTTTTTTGCGGTATCGATCACGTGACCCAAGAGTGGGCGTCCTGCAAGAGGTTGTAATACTTTTGGTAAATTTGAACGCATGCGCGTGCCTTTACCTGCTGCAAGAATAATCACGGTGGTAGACATGTTGAATCCTAGTGATGGCTAAACCAAAGTAAAAGATAAATAAATATAAATACATAATGCGGCCCAAAGACCCGCAATAATATCGTCCAGCATGATGCCAAAACCACCTTCGACCTGACGATCAATGACACGGATTGGCCAAGGTTTCCATACATCAAACAGTCGGAATAGGACAAAACCTACAATGACCCACATCCAACTGATTTCATTGATAAAAATCAAGGGTAAAAAGGTAATGGATTGTCCTGCAAATTCATCCCAAACAATACGACCATCATCATGTACGCCCATAACCTGTGCAGTACGTCCACAGATATATATGCCAACGAGCGACATCATAGTAATGGCAAAAAGGCTTGGAATAAAACCAAGTGCGAACCAAATGGGAATGAATAGCAGAGCAAAGGCCGAACCAAAGGTACCGGGAGCTTTGGGTAGTAGACCTGAACCGAAGCCAACACCACAGCAGACTATCAGTCGGTCAGTCCAAGACATGGCTTTGAAATTAATCGCGGGTTTGTGCAAAGTGTTGGTATCCATGAAAATGAAGTGAACGATCTACGCCATTCTGTTCAAAGCTTAAGCGGTTTTGGTTGTTAATTTTGCCAATAATATGAATAGGGGTATTCAGCGGTTTTTGCAAAAGCTGCTGATAATTTTGTGGGCTTATTGTAAAGCATAACTCATAGTCATCGCCACCTGCCAAAGCATATTGCCACTGCTTTTGTTGTGGTAATTCGGTTAATGCAGCATCTATGGGTAGTTGGCTGAGTTCAATACAAGCGCCGACCTGAGAGGCTTTGAGAATATGCCCTAAATCTTGTGCCAAACCATCTGAAACATCAATCATGCTTGAAGCCAGACTTTTGAGCTGTTGCCCGAGTTGGCAGCGAGGAGTCGGGTAGTCTAAGCGTTGTTTTAAGGGATGATCGAGGTGATCTAAACCAAAAGCGGCATCGCCGACTTGTCCGCTGACGCAAATATAATCGCCGACTTGTGCGCCTGAACGTGGAATGGCATGTCCTTGTTCAATCCAGCCTAAGGCGGTAACGGAAATGGTGAGATGGGGACTTTGTGTGGTATCTCCACCAATTAAACTTACCCCAAATTGATCGCAACAATCATGTAAACCCTGACTAAACCCTTTGAGCCAGTCGTGATCAATTTGGGGTAGGCTCAATGCCAATAATATACTGTGTGGGGTGGCACCCATGGCGGCAATGTCAGATAAATTGACCGCAACCGACTTCCAGCCTATCGCATGTGGGTGGGTGTTGAGGGGGAAATGTCGTCCCGCGACTAAAGTGTCGGTACAAATGACCAATTGCTGTTGTAGTGGAGGAGTGAGCAGAGCTGAGTCATCACCGACACCTAAATCGACTGCATCTGGACGCGGTCTGTTGAAATAGGTCTCAATAATGGAAAACTCAGCCATACAACAATCGACTCAATATTTTGAATTATTTACTTTGTTGCTTTTCTGCTTCACGTAAGCTGTTGGCAAGACGGTCTAATACACCATTGATGTATTTGTGGCTGTCTGCACCGCCAAAGTGTTTTGCCAATTCAATCGCTTCATCCAATACCACACGGTATGGAATTTCCAGATGTTGTTCTAACTCATAAGCACCTAAACGTAAGGTGGCGAGTTCAACACCATCGAGGGCTTGAATGTCACGATCAAGGACAGGTACCAGTAATGCATCCAATGCTTCATGATTGGCAACCACTTGAGTCAACAATTCATGATAATAGCCGAGATCCACTTTGTGCATGGCATTTTCCACACGGGTGCGTGCTTCAATTTCATGTACTGGATTGTGGCTCATCTGCCATTCATAAATACCTTGCACAGCAAAACGACGTGCTTTACGTTTTGCTGCATAAGTTGCTTGAAGTGTTTGCGACATAGCGTTAAATAGCCTTTAACAAGTTAACCATTTCAATTGCAGTTAAGGCAGCTTCACTTCCTTTATTACCTGCTTTTGTTCCAGAGCGTTCAATCGCTTGTTCAATACTATCCGTAGTCAATACACCGTTAATCACAGGTAAGCCTGTATCTAAACCCACCACGCCTAAACCTTTGGCACATTCGCCTGCAACAAAGTCAAAATGTGGTGTGCTACCGCGTATTACTGCGCCTAGTGCAATAATCGCGTCATAACCATTCGTTGCAGCTAATTTTTTAGCTACAACAGGAAGTTCCCAAGCGCCTGGTGCATGAACAACGGTGATATTATCCTCTGATACGCCATGACGTTTCAATGTGTCAATTGCGCCATCAAGCAAATGCTCAACCACAAAACTATTAAAACGACCGACTAAAATCGCATAACGGCCTTCGCTAGCGAGATGTAATAAACCTTCAATACGGCGAATTGCCATAGCAACCTCGATTATTTCTCTGATGTTGGATCTGCGGTGACGTATTCCACCACTTCTAAGTTAAAGCCTGATAAAGCATTGAAACGTAATGGTGAGCTGAGCAGCTTCATTTTTTCAACACCTAAATCACGTAAAATTTGTGCACCGACGCCAATGGTTTGATACTGCTGTGATAATGCAGCATTGGCTTTGCCCTGTTTCGGGGTTTTAAGGCTGTCTAGGGCAGGGCCCAAGTCTTGCAATTGAGCTTGACCAATCCAGACCAAAACACCACGTTCACTGTTGGCAATTTCTTTTAAAGCACGGTCTAAATTCCACGTTGCCGAAGCATCTTCTTTCTTAAGCTTGAGTAAATCACGGGTTGGATTAAAACCATGCACACGTACTGTAGTAACGCCTTCTTTTGGTTCGCCCTTGACCAATGCTAAGTGAATGTCTGGGTTGCCCAGCTCACGGTAGCGATATAAGTCAAAAGTACCATATTCAGTGTCGATGCTTTGCTGATCCAAGCGTTCTACGGTTTGCTCATTGGTCATGCGATAGTGGATTAAATCGGCAATGGTGCCAATTTTTAATCCGTGCTTTTCAGCAAAAACTTCTAAATCAGGACGACGTGCCATGCTGCCGTCTTCATTGATGATTTCACAAATCACCGACGCAGGCTCTAAACCTGCCAAACGGGCAAGATCACAACCTGCTTCGGTATGTCCTGCACGGTGCAATACACCACCTGGCTGTGCCATGAGTGGGAAAATATGCCCAGGCTGAACAATATCGGCAGGCTTGGCATGTGCAGCGACCGCAGTTCGAATGGTATGTGCACGTTCTGCGGGAGAAATACCTGTGGTAATGCCTTCAGCCGCTTCAATCGACAAAGTAAAGTTCGTACCGTGTTGTGCGCCATTAGCATCCACCATTAACGGTAAGTTTAATTGCTGGCAACGGTCACGACTTAAGGTTAGGCAAACAAGACCACGCGCATGTGTGATCATGAAATTGATATCTTCAGGGCGAACGTGGGTAGCGGCAATGACTAAATCACCTTCATTTTCACGATCTTCATCATCCATGAGGATGACCATTTTTCCTGCACGGATATCTGCTACAAGCTCTTCGACAGTATTGAGCGGCATCAATCTTCACCTTCTTATTTGTCTGAAACGACATTGAATGAAAGAGATGCATAGTCTAACGTTTTTTTACCTGTTTTGCCTATGCTTATCATTTTCATTGCGTGATTTATGGTTATACACAGTGTCATCAGGCTTGGAAAGAGGCGAAAATGAGGATTTGCTGCGTTGCTGTAGATTGTTTAAGCAATTGAGATGAAATGCAAAATCTGTGAAAAATAAAATTGTATTAGTTATTAGGAATCATCGTCCTTATCTTTGCCTTCACGTGAACCCACTTAGGTTTTGGGAAAGGCAAGAATTGGGAAGACTTTGAACAGAAATATTTTAAAAGTTTAGAGAGGCTGGTTGTCCACGATACTGTCTAGGATCAGATGCATGCACGTGTAGCAGTCCTCAACAGATGTACGCAATTAGGTCGAGCACTTACCTAAGTTACGCCTTAAATTTGGTTCATTTCGAGGAGCTTTGTCTTTCAAATCTTTGTGCAACAAACCCGTCGATTTATATAGAAGTGACAGATGCAATGGTCTGTGAAAGCGGTTTTTTAATGCGAAATGGTATAACTGATAAGTTTATGAAAAATGAAAGGGAGTAATGAGCAAGCATCTTAAAAACACAGTAATTTTTAAAGCAATTTTAATCTTATTCGCTTCATTCTCAGCTCAGTATTTTAAGTGGGCAGGTTAATCTGACCTGAATTATTCCAGTTAAAGCCCTAACCACTAATTGCTTGAAATATCAACTATATGTTTAAGAGTAGATGCGATTGAGGGACTGCAACAAAACGATGAGATGAAATACAGAATAAATAGCAGTTTTAATTTGAAATTTAAAAATAAACACTTTTCTGTGATTTATTGCACAATAAATGCAAAAAAGTCATGTCTTGCATATCCTTAATGGTCTTTGTGTGGTTAGAATATAACAACTGTGCCCAAGATCTCTCACGTCTGTTATGAATATATTAATCGTTGATGATCATCCGCTGTTTCGCCATGCCTTAATACAGGCGGTTCGTTATAGCTTACCGCAAGCTCAAATTCATGAAACTGCTGCAGTGAATGAATTGTATGAACGTTTGGAAAATGGACCTGAACCTGATCTTATTTTATTGGATTTGAACTTACCAGGGGCTTCTGGCTTTTCTGCATTGGTGCATGTGCGTGCGCAATATCCATCTATCCCAATTATTGTGGTGTCTGCTCACGAAGAAGCATCGATTATTCAACGTTCAATTGCGCATGGGGCGATGGGTTATATCCCAAAATCGGCACATCCGAGCCATATTGGTGAAGCAATTCGTCAAGTTTTAGAAGGTGAGATTTGGTTGCCACCCAACCTGGCTGCGAATGTTAATTTTGACCCACGTGCTGCAGATGAAACGGCTTTGGCTGAACGTATTCAGTCATTAACACCTCAGCAATTTCGTGTATTGATGATGGTGGCAGAAGGTTTGTTGAATAAACAAATTGCCTATGAATTGGATGTTTCTGAAGCAACGATTAAAGCGCACGTAACCGCAATTTTCCGTAAATTAGGTGTGCAAAATCGTACTCAGGCGGTATTGGCAATCAATGCATTAAATATTGAAGAAAAGAAAATGTAATATGTGACTGATCTGTAGAAGATGAGTTTAAAACCGCTGTGTTGATCTTGAAGATTGAGCAGCGGTTTTTTTTGGTGTGTGGTTGATAAGAGGGTGATGCCAACAAAGTTGTTGATATGCTACCGTTTTAAGCTGTAGTGAGCTTTGTTGCTTGAATATTTTGCAAGATAATGATTTTTAAAGTCTTGTTAAAATTATAATAAATATAATGAAATCATGGTGCTAGTTGTTTATTCGGCAAAATCCTACCGCCGTTAGGACCTCTTTGCCTCTTTGCACCATTTATATCGAAACGCAGGTATTTAACTTTAATTGCATCGAGCTTGTTGGATTCTTTAGCCATGAAGCAATCCTCACTTGTTAGTACTTTTTCTGAAAAAATAAAAAAACCGATGGAGTATTCATTTTTCTATTTTCTATAGATACTAACAAATATACCGATAAACTTGTCGGTATACTACCGGTTTACGCCGTAGCGTGCAGGCGTAAAAAAAGGCTTAAACCCTTAAGATTTAAGCCTTTGTGGATTCTGAGGTATGTTTCAGAACTGAATCTTGGCGGTGAGAGAGGAAGTCTAAATATGGTTGTAAGTTATTGAAAATAATAATTATAAAAATATATAAAATTAAATATACCGACAAATATACCGACAAGTGAAAAAAGTAAAAATATCAGATCACATATCGTGAATTTGATTCCTTAACAATCGATACGTGAAATTTGATATATCAAATAAGGTTTATAGCAGAAAAAGATATAAATAGTTTTACGGCTTCTTTTGATTTTTATTCCAAATATTATCCTTTCAAATTAAATCTTATAGAAGGAGTTAGGAAAAAATTAACTTTTCAATAGAAATAAAGCCCTCATAAGAGGGCTTTATTTATTTCTTGATTTCTGGCGGTGTTGGATAGGAGGGTTTTGTTGGAATTAGCTTGTCACCCTTAATCACTCTTGTTGGTGGTGGCGGTGGTGGCGGTGGAATAGTTTGGCTTTGCGACATTATGTCTCCCTCGATTTTTTGGTATAGAAAAAACATACTAACAATAAAAGTTAGTATCAATAGTAAGTAAGAAGAAACAGCTAATCTGGCTAACCATTTCTGTCTATATACATTATTTTCATAAAAGATTGCTGAGCAGCTTGAATATTGCGATGTGAGATAAATTAAAAAATGATCATCAATATATGTATTAACTGCCTGTTCGGTGGCATCTGGAAAATGGCTAATATAATGTTGCCTTAAAGTATTTCTATAATTTTCCATTTCTGAGTTTGAGTTTACAAGCTCGTCAGATTTTAGATTAGTAATACAAAACAAAGCATATATTACAAAAGCTAGTACTAGTGCAGCGGCCACCCAGAGAATGATAACAATACTTAATTGCATACATCCGAGCTTCATCAATTCTTCTTGCATACTGAAATTTGCAGTAATACAAGCAGTGATAAATACTGAAAACAGAGCCATTCTTGTATAAATTTTTTCTTTAAAATCGATATGAAAAAAATAATCTGATCGATACATCTCTAATCTTTTTTCCAGATCCATAGCTTCCCTTTGCCCCCCCATTCAAATTCAATAATCTTAGTTAGTTCATTTTCCTATGTAGATAGAGGAAAACATTTTATTAGTCATCCTAGATTTAATAGATCAAGATAATGTTCAATTTACGCTAGTGTAGTGCCTTCGTTGGATCTTTAATATAAGCATGTGTTGGAACTCTTATTTATAGAAAGACCATTAGTGCATAAAAAAAAGCCTACTTCATGAATCTGGCGTTTTTTATGCTTTTTGAATCAAAGATAAACTTTTATGCTTTCCGCATAAAAAGACACTTTTGAATGAATAATGATCTACTACACCACAACGAAAACTGATTGTCTTATAAGCTTAATGCAGTGCGTTTCTAACGGCAGTGCTAAGTTTTGGTTCTCTGATTCTGTGAGCTTTTCAAAGTTTCATACTGTCATCCCGAAGTTGATCCTGGAGTATGGTCTCGATCTGGATGAATCTTTACGCAAGCGAAAATCAGACTATGGGGAACCGGTGTGGAGTTTGGTCATCAACTATGATCCAGCCAAGAATGATGTATTCCAATTCTGGTTGTTTACCACAGGCTACAGGGAGGCACGAAGAAGTAAGCTGACGCTAAAAGAAATACTCGCTAAGAATTCCAGCATGGTGCAAAAGCAAAAGCTCAACAGTATTTTGACTGTCAAAAAAGAGAAGCTGCTTCGCTATGGAGATTATGTACTTGGACAGTACATAGAGTTCAGCGATCTTAAACCTCAATTTGCTAAGACTTATTATCACCCGGAGCAATTTGGAGTGATATTTAATACCAAGACAATCCGAACAAAGACAATTGATAGTAATAAGAATTCAATTTACCGAATTTTTAAACCGTTCGATAATTTTGAATTAAAACGGCTTGCTGGCATTAATAAAAATTTTGGTTTTGCCTTTCTTGAAAATAAACATACTCGCTGGAATCAAACCTCTGTAAGTCAGTTTTTATTAAAGCAGTTTGGGATTAAGTTTGATGCGCATACCGGTTATAACGACCGATTAAAAGAGCTGACTAAGGTATTACGTGGAGTTCGTAAAAAGCACTTGGAGTTTTTCCAGCGTCATTCTCAGAAGAAAGTCCGCTACACCTGGTATCTATCAAAAGATTTTATGCAGTCGGCTGAAAGGGAGTTAGATAAGAAGATTGATTTAATCTCTACAGGTAAGGCAGATCGATTAAAAGAAGCTACATATCGATTAAGTGCACATGGTAATTTCCATGGTACCCGGCACCAAATTGGAAAGTTACAGGCCAAGACCAGATCAAAATTAAATAGTAGGGATCCAAACCATAAGAAACTAAATCAAATGTATTTCCCTCAAAATCTTCACTATGTACGGTTTACTGCTAAAAAGGCTCAGAATATGAAAGAGTTTGAATTGGCATGCCAGAATGCAGACAAGATTTATATAAATAAAAAGAATCGGTCGAGAACTAAAGCTACTCACTAATCTATTTCAATCTCTAATAATCTTTGGAAATTGAAATCTACCCAATATTGGTATCATTCCGAAAACGGTAATATTCCCAATATTGGGATTTTGAACGATCCCGTTTTTGGGATTTTGAATGTACCCGTTTTTGGGATGCAGAACCTATCAATGAATCTACCATTGAACCGATCATCTCTTTTGGAGAGCTGTTCAAGTTTTTAGGTGTATTTTCAAGAATACTTATAATTAAAGGTTGGAACCAATCTAGCTTATGTGTCAATTTTGCACTGGCTTGAGCTGTACGAGATTTAAATTATAAAAATGACCAAAGGTACATGAAAAGATTTAAGGTGCTAATACGAAAAATTAGAGCGTTTTAGGAATGCTTTTAAAAAATATCATTTGACCTGTTTGGATACGCCGTACTGGTAAAGATGATTGACGAGTGGCGCTGATAACCAGGTGGAATTTAAAACTAGAAATATAGTGTTTTGCTCCTTGCCTCGCGCGCGCGCGCGTTTTGTCGAATACACACATTTTTTAAGGACTTAGATTGCCTCCTAATAGCTTAAGAATTATTGGAGGGGTTATGGGAATTTATATAGAGCTTAATAATTTCGAAGCACCCAGAAGGCTGATTTTTCTAAAAGCAGAAATTAAGTACGGCGTGCCTGATTATAAAAAGATGATTGCTGAGTTAAAAAACGGACATGACATGACTGCTGAAAAGATTGCGTTTGTTCTGCCGGTTGCTAACGCCAGCACGGTGTCCGAATGGGAACATGGTGGTAAACCGAATTATGAAAATGGTGATGCTTTTATCGAACTTTGGATGGCTTTGACTGATAAAACAGTGAAGGATATTCCACGAAATTATAACTGGGGTATTTAAAATATGAAAAAACCTATAGTGACGGCTTTTAAGCCTTTAGACTGTGACGATATGGAAAGGTCGATCCAGCTATGTAATGGAATTGAATATTTAATTGATGACTTTCTAAGAGAGATTCATGGGAAGGAGCCAAACCAATTGTTTAAAAGCGAATACCAGGCTCATTTATTAAAGATTGCATCTCACCTTGAAGAGCTAATCCATCGGCTTACTTATTTGACCAATAAAAATAACAAGGCGTTTTATTTTAATTGTTTGTACTCGATTCTTAAAAGTTTGAGCAGAGCATCCAATCCACTAATTATTACGGCGTTTCACTTAGATCCAAAGCATGAATTTAAACGGTTACTGAATCGTAATACGTTTGAATTTGAAGTAACGCAAATTACTAAGAAAATTCAGTTTATAAAGCCTGTATTGCAATCACTTGCTGTAGGCCGAAAGTCAGGTATTAGAAGTATCTCACACTCTTTTTAAAAGTATTCTAGTACAAAAGAGGGGCTTTTATAGGCTCCTTTTTATTGCTGTACAAACACATTTTTTGAGGGCTAACGCCGTTTTAATTTACAGGTATGAAATAGCATTGGATACAGTGCTTGATTACTTAGGAATTAAAAATGAAAGAACAATGTAAGCAGGCCGTAGCTAAGGCTTTAGGAAAAGCATCACTAAATGCTCAAGAGGTTCAAAATATTGAAGCCCGAATCAATCAGGCTATGGTGAATCTAGCGCGCAAAGACATTGACCACTGGAGAGGCTTAACTGATCTGGAAAAGCTGTCTGCTGCCAGTAAGCAAGTAGCAGAAGACATACAAGCTGACTTTGCTCGTAAGAAGCGAATAGCCGTACAAGACATTCTTATCCAAAATAAAAACCTAGCCATTCTTCAAGATCCAGCACTCAAGATAAGCGCATCAGAGCGTATAGACCGGATGGTTGCAGCGTATGGCGACATGTCAGGCATTCAGTCTGCAGACTCTAAGACCAGAGTGATAGCAGACCTTTACCGAGGGCAATTGGTAGATACCTATCTAAATATCAAAGGTGGCCTAGGGATATTCACTGACAAGTCCCTAGTACAGAATATTATTAAAGAATTGCATATGGAAAGCACTGGAGATGCTACGGCGCTTAAAGCAGCTCAAGGCATTAGCAAGACCTTTGATGACATCTTGGAGCGTTTCAATCGTGCAGGTGGCGACATTAAAAAACGCCGTGATTATGCATTACCACAACATCACAGCCCACAAAAGGTAGCTGAGGCAGGTCAAGAACAGTGGACCAATGACATCATTGGCTTAATCAAACGTGAGGACTTCGTAGATGCTCAAGGTAATCTAATGTCTGATGATGAATTGAGAGATGTATTAGGGAATATCTACACGTCTATTGTGACTGACGGCGCTAATAAAATTGAAGTAGGGAAAGGTTATGTCGGCGGCGGTGCAAAGGTCACTAGCAAGCACCAGGAGAGCCGTGTACTTAACTTCAAGAATGCAGATGCATGGATGGACTATCAATCCCAATATGGTGGTATGCAGTTTGTAGACATCCTGGAAAGTCACATTACAAGCATGTCGAAAGATATTGCCTTAGTGGAAACCTTCGGAAGTAACCCACGCCCAGCCATGCAGATCCTTATGCAGAGTGCTAGGCATATCGACACTGTACAGAATGGTATTAAGCCGGACAAAGTAAACAAGTCCCTTGTACGTGCTGAGACTATGTTTGATGAGTTCACCGGGCAGAATCCACCAGAGAGTAAGGTGCTTGCCAATGCTGGACTAACATATCGCTCCATGAATGTGGCCTCAATGCTAGGCGGTACTGTCCTGTCCTCTTTCACTGACCAAGCTATGATGCTGAAAACAGCCCACGTAAATAGAATTGCATACCGGAAAGTATTTGGTGAGATGCTTCGGATGTTGAATCCAGCAAATGCAGAAGACAGGCGTTTCGCTCATAGTCTAGGGCTTGCCACTGAGGAGATGCTAGGCTCTCTTAATCGCTGGTCGGACGATGGCCTAACGTCTGTGCATGGCCGTGCTGAACAGATTGCTAAGGCTTCGAGTTCTCTAGCTACTCAGGTGCTACGTGTATCTGGCTTAAACGCTCTTACTGCTTCATCTAAGATGGGCTATTCCACTATGATGATGAACAAATTTGCAGATTTAACACGCTCTAAAAACTGGAACGATCTTAGCGCCGTAGACCGTGAGTTAATCCAAGGGGGTGGCCTCTCAGAAATGGATTGGAAGGTGATGCAATTAGCCGAGCCAATAATAGATCCAAAGGGCAACCCATTAATGCATGCCCAAGCTATCCAACGTATTCCAGATGAGAAGCTCGCTGAGTTTGGCGATCCAAAACGAATTAAGGATGAAGTATCAACCAGACTGCATACCCATATTCTTGATGAGCAAGGTATGGCAATTATTGAGGCAGGCATTCGAGAGCGTACCAAGTTCCAAGTAGGCAGAGCTGGTACAGAAATGGGGGAGTTTTGGCGCTGTGTAACTCAGTTTAAATCGTTCCCTCTAGCCTTCCTTATGCGACATGGCAGCCGTACCCTATCTAAAAACGGTTGGGCTAGTAGGGCTTGGTATGCTGGCTCATTACTCGGCATGACTACATTACTTGGTGGACTAGTTGTTCAACTTAAAGAGCTTGCCTTAGGTAATGATCCGGCTGCCATGTTTGATGATGATGACAACCTGGAGACAGAAGCAAGGTTTTTCACTCGTGCCTTTGTTGCTGGTGGCGGTATGCCAATCATAGGTGACATTATGGTGGCAGGTATGGACCCAAGTGGGCGTGATACTACTGACTTTTTAGTTGGTCCAGTAGGTAGTGATGCAAAAGCTATCCTATCTCTAACCTTCGGTAACCTGAATCAATGGTATGAGGGCAAGGATACTAATGCTGGCAACGAAGCTTACCGATTGCTTAAAAGCAAAATCCCTGCTCAAAACCTTTGGTACACCAAAGCTGCTACTAACAAACTAATCTTTGATGGCCTTCAAGATGCCATTGCACCAGGTTATCGTGAAAAGCTTATTAGAAAGGCTGAGAAGGAACAAGACCGTACACAGTGGTGGGGAGAATGGGACGAGATAGAAGCCCCGGATTTTGGTAAAGCCATCGGGCAATAAAAAAAGGAGCTTCGGCTCCTTTCTATTTTTCTATAGATAGGGTATGTATTGTTCATTTGAAATATCAAAGTAAAGAGAATTGAGATGCTTTATATTCTGGCTCTGATTATAGCAATAGCCATTAGTAGTTTAGGATTCATGCTATACCAAAATAAAATGAATCAGGTCAGAGTTTTTGATAGTAGAGAGGAGTTAACAGCCTTCCTCCGTAAAAAATATACTTCAGAGGTTAAGAGTAATCAGCCTATCCATGGTTTCGTATTAGATGAAGCATCCCTGCAGATAACCTTACAAGATCCAGCTATGGCAAGCTTGGGACGATCCGCCATTGATGTGCAAGTAAATCTTGTGACTAAAGATGGGTATCAGGAAGTAAGTGCACCATGCGGAAATGTGCAAGCCCAATTCAAGAAAGGAGATTTCGTGGTCGTACTTCCGATCCATAATGAACGTCATGGATTTTGGCATTATGTGACTATTGCTAAGTTACAGCCTATTTATGATGGTAAGAAGAAGAGCTGGATAATTTCCGAGAATTACCTGCAGGCATAGGACGAAAATAAAATGATCTTAGATCGAGAATTTCAGCTTGAACTTATGACAAATCCGGCAGAGTGCAAGGGACTTCTGAGAATGTAATAACCTACGGCGATATACAAAACCTTCAAGGTAAAGCATTTGGAAATATCTTTATCGAATCAGAGACTATGTGTGGAGCAGATCGCACTTGGACAGTTCAGGTTAAACGCGCCATCCTGGTCGTGGATGGCAAAAGAGAAGATTTATTGAAGGCTAAGAAAGTTCATATTGAAGACTTCCAGCCGATGAAATTTAAAGTTGCTCCGTAAGTATTAAGTCTTTGATTTTATAAAAGTCGAAGCTATTGGATTTCACCAATAAAGTTCTGAATATAATCTAAATAATGTGAGATTTAACTGGCATTAAGCCTTTATCTAAAGGAATTTCCAATCTAAATATTATGGACATATCTAGCTAAATAATTTTAAACTTGCGTAAATGCGCAAACTGAAATAATCTGCAAGTTATGGAAAGAAATCTCGAACAATATCGTACACCTGGACAAGCTCTTTCAGCTCTTCTAATTGAGAAGGGGTGGAATGGTAGAGTCTTAGCTGGGATTTTACAAATTGATGAGTCTGGCGTTAATAGGCTATTACAAGATAAAAAATCTATTTCTCCTAATTTAGCTATTATTTTTGAAGATATCTTTAAAGTACCAGCCGAACAGTTTATTAATTTGCAAGGTCAATATGATCTAGCCAAAGCTAGACTTAAAATTATGCCGGACCCTCAGCTTGAGTACCGTGCTAAGTTATTCGGTAGTCTACCCATAGCCGATATGATTAATCGCTCATGGCTAAATGTAGAAAATAAGAAAGATTTCAATAAGATTGAGTCAGAGTTATTACGTCTTTTTAAAGTAGATTCTTTAGAAAAGATAATAGAAATAACCCCTCATAGCGCAAAAAAATCTAATTGTGATGATATTGCTACGCCCGTGCAGTTAGCGTGGATCAATCATGTAAAAAGAATCGCCTCGGAAATGATTGTGCCAGCCTATAGTCCAGAAAAAGGAAAAATGGCAGCTGAAAAATTAAAACCTTTACTGTATTCCGCTGAAGAAATTAGAAAAGTTCCTCGTATTCTTATGGAACACGGTATCCGCTTTGTGATTGTAGAATCGCTTAAAGGATCAAAAATGGATGGCGTATGTCTATGGTTAAATGATGGAACTTCACCAGTTATTGGAATGTCATTACGTTTTGATAGGATTGATAATTTTTGGTTTGTATTACGCCACGAGTTAGAACATGTCATTCAGGGACACGGTAAAATTGTCCCAAAAATCGATATAGATATTCACCCTGGTGAAAGTGAAGATGAGGATGAGAAAATTGCAAATGAGGCTGCGGCATATTATGCAATCAGTGAGCAAAAAATGAATAGTTTTATCGCTCGTAAATACCCTTTCTTTGCTGATATCGACATTATGGGATTAGCAAATACTATTAAAGTACATCCAGGAATTATTGCTGGGAAACTTCAGTACCATACGAAAAAATACAATTTATTTAGAAAGCATTTGGTTCCAATTCGACCAATTCTTACACCTTCAGCTGTAGTTGATGGCTGGGGGGATGTTTATCCACTTGAAGACTAAGGAGTAATTTTAAGTGAATCAAAACCAAGCATTTCAAGAAGCCATAAGGCTTTATAAGAGGAAAACCGGGCTATCGGAAGTTGATTTAAAGGAGGTGGCAAAGTTTGCTGTTGAGCAGCTGGGTTATAAACTTCCAGAACCTGTCGATCCTTTAGATGTTTTAGCAAAAAAAATTGCTGTTGCAGCGAGAGAGGAGACTAGAACAGATAAGTCGACAGGGCGACCATACCGAGTAAACCATGCAGTGCCCAAGCAAGGCTCTCAACAGTCATTATGGATTGATATTGATGAAGCTCCACGCCCATTAATACAAAAGTCATTCATGAAGCGAAGAGATGGAATTCTCGGTGATGCATTGCAGTTATCATTAGATATGGATCACTGGAATAGCGTCAATTCGACCGAAGAGCCAATTCTAATTCCTATGGACTTTACAGAAGACGTAGAGGAAAGAAAGAATGCTACCAATCATATGACCGCAGATACAGAAAACAAAAAACCGATATAAAAACATATTGCTTTTATATCGGTTCTTATCTCGAGTAATTGACCAGAATTAACTGTATTAGACGAGCCTAGGAAACTTAATCTTAATACTTTTGAATTATGGTCACAAGTATAATGCCTACCTTAAAGGTGGGCTTTTTTTTATAAAAGATGTTACCCATCACATTTGTCTTGTGGTTTTGCCAATTACTTTCAATCTCTTGCTACGGCTCTACAATTCTTAATATGCATGAAATTAGATGCTATCTAATTTCCTTAAAGTCGACTCAAATCCAAAATTGTCATGGTTCCCCAGTGCACAGCACCAGTGTCAATCCAGTAGCAGTTATCGCGCTTGCATGGCTTTTGGGTGACCGTGTGACCCATAATGACCGCATCAACACCTGATACGCAGGTGTACTGCTTTTTCTCCTCATCTAGTCGGTCACGGCCCCACATGGCTAACTGGGATGGTTCACGGAATGCTGTTGGCTCTTGAGTAAAAGTTTCCTTAAATTCTTCCCAATTGTTCTGCTCAATATGCCCATGAACAAAACCGAACTTTTTACCGTTGTGACTGATTTCTAAAACAACTGGCAACTCAGCGAAGGTTTTTGCAATGTTGTACATCGCCTGCCCATCCAGCATGTAAAACCATTCTCCACCATTGGAAATATGGCATTGCTTGTACGCCTCATCATGCAACCCACCAATACATAAATCCTCGTGATTGCCACGCACTGACGTAAACCATGGCTTGGACAGCAACTCAACACACTGAATGTTTTGAGTGCCACGATCCACCAGATCACCAACCGCAACCAACAAATCATTTTCAAAGTCAAAACCGATTTCCTTAAGGCGAGTCATAAGCAGGTTGTAGCAACCGTGAATATCCCCAACGGCCCACAACCTCCCTTTAATTTCTTTATCCCAAATTTTTACTAAATTCATGCCTTAATCCTTTTATTTTATTAATCTATAACGCCGTTTATCTCGCTGCTATCTTCAAAAATATCCATTTGGCCAATCTTGTATTTGTACGTCATCCATTCACCTTCACGGGGTTCACGGCTAACACCCGTTTCAGTCCGCCATAGTTGAATTAATGCCTCTCCATTTTCATAATTTGGAATACCCCCACGCGCCCATTCAGATACTGTTGAAGCACCTGATACTGGTAAGACAAATGCAATCTTTTCGTGTGTCCAGCCACATTTGTTTAAGTCCAGAATCATTCGATTAAAGTCTGGACGTTTGTAACCGCGCTGTTTAACAATAAATTCTTTAACTTTCTTTTTAGTTCTTAGATTGATGAATCGGTCAGCTGCGGCCTTCTGCGCTATAGTTCGATCAATGCTGTGTGCCATTTATTTATGCTCCTTGAATTTCGTTAATTGCGTCAGAATCCAAATTGGTAAATTGGCAATACTTCAGTTGAGCATGCATATATGCGGTACCTGTTTCGCCGTGACGGTTTTTGCCAACAATAGCCTCAGCAATACCTCGGTACCGAGTTTCTTTGTTATAGACTTCATCTCGATACAGGAAAATAATTTGGTCTGCATCTTGTTCTATCGCGCCCGATTCACGTAGATCCGACATCATTGGTCTTTTATTAGGTCGCTTCTCTAACTCACGATTGAGCTGAGATAAAAGAACAATGACGCAATCAAACTCTTTGGCCATGGCTTTCAGCTCACCGGTAAAATAAGCAATCTTTAAATCCTCCCGGGCGAACTGTTTTGTTGTCTTCATAATCTGAAGGTAATCAACCAGTACCACACCGATGGAGCCGTACTGATGTTTTACTTTACGGATAGATTCCCTGATATTTGCAATAGATGGACGGGAAGTATCATTGATCTGCATTGGTACCTTTTGAAGCATCACAACGGCGTTTGTATATGCTGTAAATTCCTCTTTAGGTAGCAGATGAGGGGAATTGCGTACTACTCCAATATCTGCCGGTGCAATCGCGCAACAGAGACGCATGGCGATCTGCTCTTTAGGCATTTCGCCAGACATGATGAGGGCTGGCTTTTTCTGTATGACTGCTACATTGTTTGCGATGAGCTGGAGCATCGTAGTTTTACCCATCGCGGGCCGTGCAGCCACCACCATTAGACATCCAGGTTCGACATCGCCTAACTTTTTGTCCAGGTCATAGATACCCGTTTGAATCCCTGTAATCATAGAACTGCCCACAAGCGCTGCTTCAATCTTGCGATGCATTTCTTGAAAAGTATTTGCTGCTGCATCATGGATGTGAAATAGAGATTCACTTCCTGATTCAGTATTCAGATCGGCAAAGGCGGTTTGCGCATTTTGGACCAGTTCGCCGCGGCTTACTGTTAGTTGCCTTGCTTGTTGAATGATCTTGAAGGCTTCAGCTTCAACTTGGCGACAAGTCGTCAGATCCTTCAATTTCTCAGCATAAGACACCAGGTTATAAAAGCTGGAAGGGGCATCACCTAAAATTTGCATGATGTATTGCTCACCACCAGCAGCTTCAGAATAGTTACGCATTTCTAGCCACTGGTTAACCAATACGGCGTCATATGGTGAATTTTTAGAATCAAGATCTACTATGGCCTGAAAAATTAGTTTGTGGCGTGTAGCGTGGAAATCTTCTTCGGTCAGTAGATTTTCAACTTGGCTATACGAGCTTGAAACAGTCATCAGTGCTGCAAGTACAGCTTGTTCAATTTGTAGATTATGAATAGGCGTATTCATTGAGGACCTCCTAATAGGCTCTTAGGCTTAGTCGGTAAATTAAGAAATGGTTGAGCCGTATTAGCTTGCTGTCCGGTCAGAGACTGAATGCCATATTCAGGATTCTGCTTTTTGTAGCGTTCAAACTTGTCTACAATCCAAGCCGTGAACTTATGAAGTTTTTTACTGTCAGATAGTCCGCTATTATCAAAATAAGAGTTGAATGCACTTAGCTCGAATTCAAAGCTAGGTAAGCCAAAGATTAGGTCTATATTGTTGCCATGACCTGCCATCTTTATCTTTGTTATTAACTGATCTACATCAGGAATCCAGTCATGCTCTTGAGAGAGATTCATTGGTAGATTCCCTGATAGATTCTGTACCCCGTTTTTGGGATCGTTCAACATCCCGTTTTTGGGGTTATTCAAAGCACCATTTTCGGGATCATTCCCATTTTTGGAATCATTCCGTTTTTGGGATTGTTTAATGTTCCCGTTTTTGGGTGTATTGGCATCATCTAAATTTTGGGTATGGTCCTCGCGCCCTTTCACGCCGTTGAGTTTAAGTATTCTGACTCGCTTGGTCGGCCCAGTACGTTCTCCCGTATCTTGAACCAAGCCAAGGTCGATCAGTTCTAGAATAACTTTTTGAACAGTTTTTTTGTCCAGCACTGTATCTTTTGCCAATCTTTCTATGCTTGGCCAAGCAGTATGTTCTTCACCAGCTCGATCTGCTAGTGAAAGCAGAACGAGGCGTTGTGATGAATTGTTCACTGGAACAGTCCAAGCCCAGCGTGTTGCATCAATGCTCACTAGGCCCTCCTTGCTGCTTATAATTTTTCAACACAGTATTCCAGAGACGCTCTGGAGTAATACGCACTGATTCAATATATGCAGCTGATGGGGGCATTGCTGTCTGATCGACAACAGGCTCTGGCTGTACTTGAGTTTGCTCTGGTGAGATAGAAGGCTTATCCATTTTTAGTTGCCTCCCATTCCGCTTCATACTTTTCGCGTTCAACATCGAAAGTGTTGCTATGACTCCCTGCCCAATACGCAGCAATATGAATTAAGTGCTCAAGAGTCCCAAAGACGGCGCCATGAGTACCTTGCTTGATAGTTTCTTTGACTACTTCGACTTCATCTTTAATTTGATAAAACATGGTCTCAAGCCATGATGTATTTTCATGAGCAAGAGAGTAAGTGTCGAACAGATCCCCAGCACCGTACTGATCATCAGGCTTATGCGTATGTCTGTTAAGTTCACGCATGCAAGTGTCTGCTTGACTGTTAGCAAGCTGTTGGGAAATTATTATTAGATTTTCTAGTTCAGCAAAAGCAGAGGAGTCGGCTTTATCATTTTCTTGTACAAATGCTTTGACGAAAGCCGTTGCTTTGTTGATCTGGTTAGCCAAAGTTCGAAGTTGTGTGGCAGCTTCAGATGCAAGTGAATAGGCACTGATAATATCAGCGACACTGTAAAAAGGAATTGATTGTTCTGGAAATTGAATTTGTACTTTTGCGTTCATGACGAATGCGCTCCTTGTGTTTGTTTAGGAGCTTTACCAGTCACGACCAAGTGAGGGTGGTAAAGCTGAAAAGGGTTGGTCGACAGGTACACAAGAGACCTGCACATCCGAAGATGTCCCTCTCCAGCTTCACCATAGAGATGCAGAAGCATAGAGATTTTACGCATAAAAAAAGCCCGTAGCGGACTGTATGCGCTTGTGTATTCATAGCCGACCAAAGCTAATTCGATGATTTTGCACCGAACAGGATCAATATAGCCGATCATTTTTAATTTGAGAAGCCTTAAACAGAAAATATTTTGAAAATTCATGGCCGCTCCCCAAACCTTTTAGCTAGGATCTGCATACCTTTTGGCAATATGAAGAACTCAGTCTGTGTGTAACTGTATGATTGACCTGAAGGCTTTACACCTTCTTTGAGTGAATACTTAGTTTCACAGTAGCCGCGATTTTCACTGTAATAAGTTGAAGCTCTGGCATTGTTTAGATACCGATCCCAATTATGTTTCCGAAGCCATTCAGCCAGTTCTTGCTGCTTCACATTCAAAATTTTGCAGGCTTGCTGAAACTTAACGCCGTGCTCTGTATGTGTAATTGTTTCGATGGCTTTTGAGAGTACTTGGTTTTCAGCACTTAACTGGAGATTCTGTTTAGCTTGGACTTCAATCGCCTGCAGGAGATGCTGAGGATTGCTGATATCGAATGCTGGAGTCTGCTGCTCAAGCTCATACCAGCGTTTTACAATTGCTGCGGTAAACTCCGGGCAGAGCTGCGCAACCACAGTAATTGAATCAAGCTTTCCTTGTTCACCAGAAAACACATATTCAGTACTTGTACGGCCATTTGTAGGCTTTTCCACCGTTGGTGGTAAAGCAATAACACGGCGTTCAGCTAAACGTTCGATAGTTCTTTTGACAGAATCTAAGCGGATGTTAGTTAGGCAAGCGATATCTGAACTCAGCATTTGTTGCGATGGAAAAAGTACATTAATAGAAGCATTCATTATTAAGCCTCCAATCCTTTTGAAGCCATCCACGCTTCAATATCTTCTATGCGCCAAGCTGTAATTCGTTCGGTTAGCTTGATTGGTGCAGGGAACTCACCAGCACGCACTTTATCCCAGATGGTTGTTTCCCCCATTGGTAGCAGACCTTGACGTTCAGGGCGAGCTTTAATAATTCGAGTTGTTCCATCTTTTGCGGTGTAAGTACGTTCCTTGCGTGGTGCAGTAGTCGCAAGTTGGGACATGCGATAAAAGCCTTTTGGTGCTGTAGTTTGTTGATGAGTAGACATAAAAAACCTCTAACGTTTGTTTCGTACTGCAACGGCGTTAGAGGTAGTATGTTGTTGGTTCTTATATGTTAATAGATGGAAAGTTCCACTTGATCTATATTAAGTTTCACTTGATATATATTTTTCTTTGGTCCTTCCAGGCTCTCTAGAATAAGGAGGAGCTACTTCTTTAATCCAGTCTTTTAATGATATGGCCTGATCAGGTAATTCAATACGGTGTTCGGTCTGGCTTAGCTCTGCATAAACTGTAATAGCCATTTCTTTAATTTTAATTTTGTTATCCCTATCTTGACTCCATAGATAATTAGCTAGAGTTTTTGCTGCTAATTTAGCTCGTTCTCTGGCTGGGCTTATTCCTCGTGGCTTTTGAATTTGTTTTTCAATTAAAGTTTCAATCGTTTCAACTTTTCTGCCTCTAAGCTTTAAAGAGCCTTCAATAATTCTAGAAAGTTGATAATGGGTTATTAGAAGATCTGTTCGGTTTATAGCTTGATAAATAGCAGGCTCACCTTCCTTTTCAATTGTGGTGTCAATTACAGGCCTTGGTATAACAGACCCATGATATAGCCTAGGTCTTTCCCACAAAAGTTCAATCCAAGCAATATGGACGTCAGTTACGGAAGCAATAGCATCAGAAAGCAGCGTAGATCCCCTAAGTTCATTTACTAAAACAGAAGAAGGCCTTTCTTTAAAAACTTCTAAAAAATAGTTTTTGGGGTTTCTTATATATGAGTCTTGGATGTCTAGAATATTTCCGAAATAACTAAATGAAGTATCTCCAATAAACTTTTTATTTATAGTTAAAAGTTTTATTAATTCTTGTTGTACTTCAAGTAAGCAACCATCATCAAAAAATAAATTAAGTCTTGCATTGATAATAGCCTCTAGAGTGGCATCCATATCGAAATGCAGCTTTGTATACCCGCCATGTTTATTAACATCAGCATACTCGTTCCATTCGTCCGTCATCTCTTCAGCATAAGATGCTTGACCATGCCAGCCTTTTACGAAGATATAGAGCTGCAGGTCATATACCAGTGCCATATTTAATAGCTTTTTGGCATCATAGTAATCAACTTTCAAAGCTCGATTTAACTCTTTCGCTGCATCCTTCAATGTATAGAAAGGAGCTGGATTTTTAATATCTTTAATATTACTCATGACCATTTATCCTTTTAGAAAACGCAGCAGAGCTATGCCATCTTGGTATTAGGTTTAAAGTGAATTAAATTTTCACTATCGTTGTTTGGCTTGAATTTCGATACATCACCCCCCTGACGAAGTGTGTCTAAATAATCAGCCCATAGCTGCATCATTTCGCGTCGACGGCGCAAAAATTTGGTTCGGTTATAAGCTGTACCATTCGGGTCTCTAACCTTGTGAGCAAGCTGATGTTCTACAATGTCTGTTCTGTATTCGATTTGTTCATCTAGCAGGGTTCGCGCCGTTGCACGGAATCCATGAGCTGTATGTTTCCCTTTAAAGCCTAATCGTTTTAGTACTTGGGTAAGGGTATCTGTACTCATGCACTCAGATGAAGTTTTGACACTTGGAAAAACGTATTTTGAAGTGGTCCGCAATTCTTCAAGTTCTTTGAGAATGTCATACGCTTGAATTGATAACGGTACGATGTGGTCTTGATTGGTTTTACTTGCTGCAAAGGACAGGCATCTATTTTCAAAGTCTACCGATTCCCAAAGTAGGGTTCTGATTTCCCCAGGGCGCTGGTAGATATATGCTGATAGCTTTATTGCTAACTCAGTTCTAATTCTCGTGCGTGGAAAGTCTTTGGTTAAACGCCATGTTTTACGCAACAGATCTGCCAGCTCTTTCTCATCCGTCACAGCGTTATGATTGCCTTTAGTCGGCTGGGGAAGAATGATGTCTGGAGCAGGGTTGTAGGTAATTATTCTTCGCTTCAATGGAAGCTTGAGTACCATGTTTATAATGGACTTAATACGTCTCGCTGATTCAAGTGCACCACGTTCAATAATCGCATCAGTCACATCACGTTCCAGCTGTTCAGTGGTCAGATCTGCAACCGGTAACTTTCCAATAAACGGCAATATATCTTTATTCAGTTTGCGAATTGTTTCGTGGTCTACCTTTCCCTCGTGTCTACGGATCTCTAGCCATTCTGCAGCAAATTTACCGAAAGTATTCTCTAAGGTTTGAAGTCGCTCACGTTTCTTATTATTACGTTGCTCAGCTGGATCGATGCCATCTAACAACATCTTCTTAAATTCATCACGTTTAGATCTTGCTTGCTCAAGGCTAACCATTGGATAGGTGCCGATTGCCAGGGTGTTATATTTTTGAGTTACTGGTCGACGGTAATCCATTCGCCAGTATTTCGCTTCTGTTTCATCAATCAATAAATACAGTCCACCGCCGTCCGGGTGTCTCTGCTTCTTTGCCCCACTCACATCAAAGCTAAGATTTTTAACCTCTTTAGCAGTTAGTTTATTAGACTGTTTTGCCATTCTGATTTCTCCTGGTTGTCGGTATAAAATCAGCGCTTTTGGAGAGTTTTTGGTCAAAACTTAGCTGATTTGGATTTATACCGACAAAGTTGTCGGTATACTACCGTTATTCCCCGTAGTGCATCGGGCATAAAAAAAGGCTTAACCCCTTTAGGATCAAGCCTTTTGCACTACGGTAAACTACCGTAAATATCGAATTTGGCGGTGAGAGAGGGATTCGAACCCTCGATACGCTATTAACGTATACACACTTTCCAGGCGTGCTCCTTCAGCCACTCGGACACCTCACCATAGGCGGTGGATAATAACCAAAAAATAGCACAAAGCCAAGTTGAAACATTTGATTTAGAGAAAAACTTTCAGCGTAGTGCTATGATTCTCAAAAATACCGTCTAAATCGAAGACACCTATGCAAAGTACTGCAAAAAAAGCAGCCTTACCCGTCATTACCTTGGCTGCGCTTGGCGTCGTATTTGGGGATATCGGAACCAGCCCCCTGTACGCCTTCCGACAAACTTTTTTAACGGCACATCTTGCAATTACTCAAGCCAGTGTATTGGGAATTTTATCCCTGATTTTCTGGTGCATGATGCTCACCATCAGCTTCAAATACGTCACCATCATTATGCGTGCCGATAACAATGGCGAAGGCGGGATCATGTCATTATTGGCATTGAACCTGCGTACCACTCGCATTGCCGAAGACAAAAAAATCTTTCTGATCGCACTTGGCTTTATTGGCGCATCACTTTTCTTTGGCGATGGCATTATTACCCCCGCCATTTCAGTATTGTCAGCCATTGAAGGGCTAAGTATTGCCACACCTATATTTAATCAATGGCTCGTACCGCTCTCAATTGGTATTTTGGCGGGACTGTTCATTGTGCAGCGTCATGGTACCGGCACGATGGGCAAATTTTTTGGACCACTGACTTTGCTGTGGTTTTTAGCGATTGGCGGTGCGGGGCTGCTCAGTATCATCCAAACTCCGTTTGTATTGGCCATGGTCAGTCCACATTGGGCGTTTAACTTTGTAGTAGACCAACCCTTTGTTGCATTTCTCACTATGGGTGCAGTAATTTTGACCATGACAGGTGGCGAAGCACTCTATGCCGATATGGGACATTTTGGGCGGATGCCCATTCGCCTTGCGTGGTTTTTAATTGTCTTACCTTGTTTGTTATTGAATTACGCGGGACAAGGCGCATTACTGCTACGCAACCCTGCAGCAATTGAAAATCCGTTCTATATGTTGGTGCCTGAATGGGGCTTATATCCGATGATTGGTCTAGCCACAGCTGCAGCAGTGATCGCTTCTCAAGCGGTGATTACAGGGGTATTTTCAATGGTCAATCAGGCCATTCAATTGCGTTATTTGCCACGCCTGACCGTACGTCACACGTCCGATGTCGAACGTGGTCAAATCTATTTGCCATTCATTAACTGGGCCTTATTTATTTCGGTGCTCATCTTAATTTTACTGTTTGAAAATAGTGCCAATCTTGCCAGTGCCTATGGTGTGGCAGTGACCATGACCATGCTGTGTGGCACTATTTTAATTTCAGTGTTGGCCTATGGTTTTTGGCGTTGGCCGATGTGGAAGGTTGCCCTTTTTGCTGTGCCATTTTTAACACTAGATTTAATTTTTGTGGCTTCGACCTCGCTCAAAATTGTAGCGGGTGGCTGGGTACCAATTTTAATTGGCGCCATCATGTATACCATTTTAATGACGTGGAAAGATGGTCGTGCATTGGTTTTCAATCGTTTGGAAAAAGATGCTTTGCCGATAGACCTGTTCATTCACAGTATTAGTCTGGGCAACGAAACCATGTTCGTCCCTGGTGATGCGATTTTCCTGACAGGTACGCCTAACATCGTGCCGCATGCCATGCTGCATAATATTAAGCACAACAAGGTGTTACATGAACGTAATATCATGGTAACAGTTATCACGCGTGATATTCCATTTGTGCCGCAAGAAGATCGGATTCAAGTCGAAAAACTGGATGATCGTTTTTATCGAATTACCATGTACTACGGTTTTAAAGATCAACCGAATATTCCGAATGCCTTGAAACAAGCTTATGAACAGCTTGAGTTTGAATTCGATATGATGCAAATGAGTTTCTTTATTTCGCGTGATCGGATTGTGCATACGGTGGGCGATGGTATGTCACCGTGGCGTGAAAAACTGTTTATTTCAATGCAGCGCAATACCAGTCCAGTGAGTGATTTCTATCAAATTCCAACCAACCGTGTGGTGGAGTTGGGTAGTCAAATCGAAATTTAAAAATCACTCAACAGCTTGAAAAAACCAGCATTGCATCGTGCTGGTTTTTTATTTTTAACTCAAGCTTAGTCTTAAATTGATCCTATTGTTCAGTATCATTTAGCTGCAGATGATTTAAGTCATTGTCTTTTAAATCTGCGTCCTGTGCGGCAGGTGCTGTGGTTTCAAGCTGCTTAGTCGTGGGCAGATTGACTGTTGACTCTTCAGGTGCAGCAGGGCTTGGTGGTGCAGCATTGAGCGCTTCTGCGGTGACATCTACATCATCGCCAGCATTCACAGGTAAATCGGCTGAAGATGACAATAAGGGAGCAGAAGGGGCTGGTATGTGTTGTTCGTTCATCTGCTCAGCCTGCGCTGCGTGTTGAAGTTCAGATTCAGTTCTAGCAGGCATGGTCACTGGTACATGGTTTTGAGCCCGATTAGCTTGTTCAGCAGAAATTTGGTTTGCAGGTTGTTGCGCCATATTTTCTATTGGACTTGTTAAGTTTGCATCTGCACTCGATACAATCCGTATTTGATCATTGGCAATTAATTCTTGTAGTGACCCTGTTTGTCCATTAATCGTGGTGCTTATTTTTACCTTAGATAAGCTTTCCAATGTATCACCTGCCTGAATGGGTGGTTCGGCAAAGGCAGAAATGCTGATGCTGCTGACCAAAGCACAAGCACAAAGATGAAAACGCATGTATTTCTCCATCAAAACTCGCAAGATAAAGTTAAAACCAATTTAAATCGTCAATCACACCTAGCTTGAGCATCGTAATGTGCTTAGGTGTCGCTGGACGATGCCTTAAAGGTGTATTTAGCTTGGCAGATTCGCTGAAAGGGATGCAATCAAACCTACTAAACCTAATCTAGACTGATGTCAAAAGTGCTTAAAACTCAGGTTGTGTGTGGCTTTTGTGGTGTTATAGCGCGGGTTTTGTATAATTGTTAGGCGAACAAAAGATGCTTCATATACAAGCTGTGAGTGGATTGTTAAGCTCGGGCAAACTCTGCGGATTTAGAGCGAAGTCACAGTAACGGTTATGGCAAGAAAACGGCGCAATTCCACCAATATTTGGACTCAAATTTTCAATCAAAACAGTTTGAAGGTGCTGCTTGGTGTAGTAGCAACTGGCAGTTTTGTGATTGCTTTTGGTCAAGAAAAAATTAGTCAGTGGACTTCACTGGTCCCGAGCACAGGTAATAGTGCTTGCTTAACTCAGTTTTATCGGGAAACGCCGCCCTATTTGCTGAAAAATAGCCTGCAAAAAAACAGCTATCCGCTGTGTTTTAATGACTTTAATGTGATGTACTCAGGGGTATCCAAAACCCCATTATGGGTGGCAGAAGTTTTAACACCTGCACGTTTGAGCCAACGGATTCCGCGTGAAGAAAACTTTCACGAAGAACCGCGCGTCAAATCCGAGCATCGTGCAACTTTGCAGGATTATCGTGGTTCGGGTTATGACCGTGGACACATGGCTCCGAATGCTGACATGACCAACTTGGCAGCCCAGTTTGACAGTTTTTCTTTGGCAAATATGGTTCCGCAATCCCCTAAAAATAATCAGCAGGTTTGGCGTGAACTTGAAGAAGCTACGCGTGCGGTGGTGACCAAACAAAAGCAAGATGTGTACGTGATTACGGGGCCAAGTTTTAATGCCAAACGTCTAAAAACCATTGGCCAAGGGGTTATTGTGCCGACTGCGGTGTATAAAGCCGTGTATATGCCTAAAACAGGCGCGATAGGGGCTTATTACGCGCCCAATAATGATTCGCTGCAGGTGCAAGTGGTGAGTGTCTGCTATTTAGAAGAACAGTTAGGCATCAATTTATTCCCACAATTAACTGAAGAAGAAAAGCGTAATACCTATAAATTGCCGTTGACTGCCAATGCTGTAAAAGCCAATATACCTATTGCTTATTCGCATTGGGATGCAGAAAGTCAGTGTGCGGAAGATGTATCTGCCGAGCAATTACAAGCTTTACAAAACGAATTTAAACGCTCGGGTAGTAGTCCAGCATCGGGCGCCAGTATTGATGCAGATACTCAAGATGCAATTGTGAAGCAGTTGATTGAAGCTTTATTGCAATATATTTTACAGTTGTTGAGATCTTAAACTAAGTTAAGAAGATGGATATTGCAACCTTCATTCTAGGGTGAATTTAATGTTTAAACCGTTTCAAAATGGGAATGAATCACATGCGATTCATGACTTAACCTTAGAAAATGATCTAGATTGCATCAATGTGTATGGCAATTTGCAAATCAGCAAAGATCAGGCAGGTTTACAAGCAGCTAAAGCACTGCAGGCATTTTTAAATGAAGTGGTTGCGACTTTAGAACAGACCCCCAATTTGCCTCTGAAGTTAGATCGTCCTGAAGCGGGTGAAATTGAAAATCCATTCTTGTGATGGATAAAATTTAAACGGATTGAGCTTCCAAGCAGCAAGATATAAAAAAGCCCGCCACTTTACAGCGCGGGCTTTTTATTTTGAATCATTCAAATGCAAAGTTTTGAATTAGTCTTCAGTTTTAGCCATAGCTCGATACAACACCGCACCAATCACCGCACCGACAATTGGAGCGACCCAGAAAGCCCAAAGCTGGCTCAGTGCTGCAGTTTCTGCAAAGAAGGCTACACCTGTACTACGTGCAGGGTTAACAGATGTATTGGTCACAGGAATACTGATCAGGTGGATTAAGGTCAGTGCCAAACCAATTGCAATTGGGGGCAAAACCTGCAGGCGCACGTTTGTCAGTTGCACCCATAATAATCATCAAGAAACCTGCAGTGAGTACAACTTCAATCATTAAAACTGAGCTAAGTGCGTATTTACCAGGAGATAAATCTCCATAGCCGTTGGTTGCGAAACCACCTGTACCTGCAAAGCCTGCTTGACCTTGAACAATCAGATACAGCACCAATGCCGCTAGCGTTGCACCAATAATTTGTGAAATAATATAAGGCGCCAGTTCTTTGGCTTCAAAACGACCGCCTGCCCATAAACCAATACTGACCGCAGGGTTAAAGTGTCCACCGGAAATGTGCCCAAG
Source organism: Acinetobacter sp. KAM396 (assembly GCF_021602765.1). Lineage (NCBI taxonomy): Bacteria > Pseudomonadati > Pseudomonadota > Gammaproteobacteria > Moraxellales > Moraxellaceae > Acinetobacter > Acinetobacter sp. KAM396. The sequence goes on along the minus strand of NZ_BPPH01000012.1, from coordinate 41,570 downwards.
TGCATAGGCTGCAGTTAATACGGTCAGACCGAACGCAAGGCATACACCCACAAAACCAATACCTAATTCAGGAAAAGTTGTAGCCAATACCGCACTACCCACAACGATCAAAGGAACACAAGGGGTTCTTAAAGCGAAATATGGGACAGTAGAGGTATTCGGACTCTTTTTTTTGCCTGTTTTGCGCCTAAATAAAAAAAGTGTAATCCGAGGATTACACTTTTGAAACTTAAAATTAAAGTCAAAAACAGTTTTGTTTTTTAAAAATTACAAACGCATTTCAATACCTTGCGCTGCCAAATATTGTTTGGCTTCTGGAATAGTGTGCTGACCAAAGTGGAAAATTGAGGCAGCCAGTACCGCATCGGCGCCGCCTTTTAAAATACCATCTGCCAAGTGCTGTAAATTGCCCACACCGCCAGATGCAATCGTCGGTACGGTGACACGGTCATTGATGGCACGCATGAGCGCCAAGTCATAGCCTGCTTGGGTACCATCGGCATCCATTGAAGTGATCAAGAGCTCACCTGCGCCATAGTCAGCCATTTTCACTGCCCATTCAAGCGCATCAATACCCGTTGGTTTACGGCCACCGTGAGTGAAAATTTCCCATTTGTTATCGCCCGTTTTTTTTGCATCAATAGCAACCACAATACATTGCGCGCCAAAACGCTGTGAGGCTTCTTGCACAAATTCAGGGTTAAAGACTGCTGCCGAGTTAATACTGACCTTGTCTGCACCTGCGTTCAGCAATAGGCGGATGTCTTCAACCTTACGCACGCCACCCCCCACGGTGAGCGGTACGAACACAGTTTCTGCCATACGCTCTACGGTACGATAGGTCGTATCACGGCCATGATGGGTAGCGGTAATGTCTAAAAAGGTGATTTCATCGGCACCTTGTTCATTATAACGACGCGCCACTTCGACAGGGTCGCCCGCATCACGAATATCAAGGAATTGCACGCCCTTGACCACGCGACCATTATCTACGTCTAGGCAAGGAATAATACGTTTCGCTAGCATAAATTTTTCCAATTATTACAGCCGATTATGAAACTCACCCACACAAGCGCTACACCTTGGCAGATGGAGCGGGTATTCTATCAAACTTAGCTCAGGTTTTTCGCAGGTTTTCTATGTCGGTTTATACTCCTTTGACTTTAAAGGAAGTTCAGGTTTTTGCAGCACCATATGGATTGGAGGTGGTCGAGCTGATTCCCATTCAAGGCGGGATTCAAAACACCAATTATTTTTTGCGTTGCGACAATCAAAACGACTACGTGCTGACCATTTTTGAAGAATTAGATCAGCAAGCGGCAGGCGAGCTCATTCCTGTATTACAGCATTTAGGGCAAGCGGGCTTGCCTGTGGCAGTGCCCTTGTCACACTCAGGACAAGCCATTCATCGTTTAAAAGATAAACCTGCACAAATTGCACCACGTTTAATTGGGCAGCATCCGACACTGACAACAGTGGCACAAGTGGAAGCGATTGCAATTGCACAAGCCAAAATGCATGTGGCGTTACAAAATTTCCCTTTGCAGCGCGATCATGTACGTGATCATGCTTATTGGGCAGGAGTTGCCCGCCAATTAAAACCAAGCATGCATGTGGCAGATCAAGCTTTATTATCGAAACTATTGGGCTTGTATGAGGCTTTAACCGCAGTCTATCCGCAGCGTCCTAAAGGTTTTATTCATTCAGATTTATTTCGTGACAATAGCTTGTTCGTAGAGGAGCAGTTGCAGGGCATTTTAGATTTTTATGAATTAAATCAAGATGAATTGCTGTTTGATATTGCAATCACCCTGAATGATTTTTGTACCGATTTTCCAGAGCTCAGCTTAAATGAAAGCAAGGCGATTGCATTTTTAAATGCCTACGAAACGGTGCGTCCTTTAACCGAAGATGAAAAAGCCTGTCTGGAGCTGTATCTGGCAATGGCGGCAGGACGTTTTTGGTTAATGCGTTTGCAGGTGGCTTCTAAAAATGCGGCAGAAGGGCGGACAGGGGCAGATATTTTGCAAAAAAATCCAGATGAAATGCGGAATATGCTTATTGAACGCTTAAAGTTTGTGACGGCTTGAGGGATATAGCACATGCGTGATCAAGGACGTTTAGTCGAATGGTTTGATGAGCAGGGTTATGGGTTTATTCAGCCGAATGACCCTCAAAAAGATCGCGTGTTTTTACACATTAAGGACTTTGCTCGACAAGGGCCACGTCCCATTGTGGGCTGTGCCTTGGAATACACCGTAACTGTGGATGAGCGTGGACGTTACCGAGCGCATCAAGCGGTGTATTTAAAAGCTTCACAGACCAAAGCAGCAAAGGCAGCTGCTATGAGTGCAAAAACATCCAACAGCACGCAAAAAATGCAGCCAATGCAAATAGTGTGTGTGGCTTATATTGTTGCTTTGGCTTTGCTGACGCTGTTGGGATTGCTCAGCGGTATATTGTTATTATTCATCAGTTTGATGAATGCGCTGAGTTATTGGTTGTATGCACAAGATAAAGAAGCTGCACAGCAGGGCGGGCGTCGTATTCCTGAAAATAACTTGCATATTGTGGCTTTTTTAGGGGGCTGGCCTGCAGCATGGTTAGCACAACAAAAATTACGCCATAAAACACAAAAACAACCCTTTCGTAAGATTTATTTTTGTACGATTGGGTTAAATATCTTGCTGATTTTATGGTTAGTTTCTCCGCTGAATCAGCTTAATATCTAATTGGAACTATAGTTCCAGTAACAGGCTTATCAGGTGCATTATGTCAGACGCAGAGCATTCATATTCAGTAGATCAAGACCCACATCGCTTATTGACCATGATTTTATATGTGCTGTATATCGTGGCGATTTTTTCTGCGGGGATATTGGCCGTTATTGCCTTGATCATCAACTATTTAAAACGTAGTGATGTACAAGGTTCAATTTTTGCCAGTCATTTTACTTGGCAAATTCGCAGCTTCTGGTGGTATCTGTTTTGGAATATTGTGGCATTCGTGCCTTTCTTTTTGGTGTTCTTTAGTCCAGATGCGCAAAGCTTTGCCAGTATGACTTTGGCTGCGACACTTTTCTGTATCGCAGTAGTTGCTATTTCATGGTTATGGATGGTTTACCGTGCTATACGCGGTTTAATTCGTGTGAATGACAATTTACCGATGTATCATTAAATCCACGTTCGTTGGTCTTTTAAGATGTTTTGAGCATCTCACCGAAATGCTGTTTATTCAGCTTTTTTTAGATGATGTGTTTCGTTTTAAAAATTTTGGTCGCCATTCGCTGACCAGCACCCCTAAAACCACCAGTAGTCCCCCGAACAACGCCAAAACGGCTAAGCGCTCGCCTGCCAAACGTCCAATCAATGCTGCCCAAACAGGTTCACCTGCATAAATAATAGCCGCTTGCGCAGGGTCGACTTGTCGTTGTGCCCAGTTCATCACCAATTGAATCACGGCACTGGCAATGCCTAAGCCAAGCAACACAGCAAGGAGTGACCACTGAAATTCGGGCAATTGAGTTTCTCCAACTAGTGGCGCAATCGCAAAACACAATAACGATGCACAACCTAGTTGGATGAGAGTCACGCGCTTTAAATTGACCCGATTAGCAAAATAGCCAATTAAAATAATTTCAAAGGCAATCGCAATTGAACCGATTAAAGTAATGGCTTGTCCAAAATTTAACTGAATTGCGCCTAAGCCATTGCCCGTTAAAAAGACCAAACCTACAAATGCCAAAATAGCACCCAACCATGTCATGATATGCGGACGTTGACCAAAGCATAACCACAGCAACAGCGGTACGAGCGGAACATACAGTGCGGTTAAAAAGGCCGATTCGCTACTGCTGATACTTTGTAGCCCAATGGTTTGAGTGGCATAACCTAGCGCAATGACTGCGCCTATAGCAAAACCTGCATAAAGTTCATCTAGGCTAAAACCACGTAGGCTTCGCCATGAAATTAATCCCACAGCCAAAGTGGCTGCGGCAAAACGTAAGCCTACAAACAGTACGGGACTGCTGAAATTCAAACCGTATTGCACGGTAATGAAGGTTGCACCCCAAATTAAAGTAATCAAAATGAGCGCCAGTTGCGGGGCTTTGCTGCGAAGCATTGGTGAAAGCTGAGACATATAATTTGTAGGAGATGAAAAAACTTAAGATGAGTAAAATAAAAAAGAGGTCCGCAGACCTCTTTAAAATACGCGGCAGAATTACAAAGATTGCTCATCTAAAAGCAACTGTGCTTCACGCAGGCTTAAGGTGCCTTCGTAAATTGCACGACCTGTAATCGCACCTAAAATGCCAGGCTGACCTTTTAGATTGCGTACGTCATCTAAATTGGTTACACCGCCAGAAGCAATCACAGGTAAGCCTGAATATTGTGCCAAGTTCACAGTTTGTTCTACGTTCACACCTTGCATCATGCCATCACGGGCAATATCGGTATAAACAATGCTAGATACACCTGCATCAGCAAAACGCTTGGCTAAATCTGTTGCTTTCACGTCTGTGACGTTGGCCCAGCCATCGGTAGCCACCATGCCATTCATGGCGTCAATGCCGACAATGATGTGTCCTGCGAATTTCTTGCAGGCTTCTTCTACAAAAGTAGGATCTTGTACGGCTTTGGTGCCAATAATCACGAACGATACGCCTGCATCTAAATAGTGTTCAATGGTTTCGAGTGAACGAATGCCGCCACCAATTTGAATTGGGAGATCGGGTTGTGATTTTGCAATCGCTTCAACCACAGGTTTATGAATTGGCGTACCTGCGAAAGCGCCGTTTAAATCGACTAAATGCAAGCGACGCGCGCCTTCATTTACCCAGTGTTGTGCTGTTGCCACTGGATCGTCAGAAAATACAGTATCATCTTCCATACGACCTTGTTTTAAACGAACACATTTGCCATCTTTCAGGTCAATTGCAGGGATGATCAGCATGCTTCCGCTCCTTGCCAAAAACTTATTGAATTCAATTTATGCATCTTAACAAAGTATTGTTAAATCTCTAAGCATCTGTTGCAGGTTTTGTTTTAGATGGGCGAATCCGCAATTTGAGTGAACTGTTGGGAATATGCTCGGGCAATAGACCCAAACGCCCCAATTCTTCAAATATCAACACAGGCGCGTAGGCATCGGCAGCAGCATAGGCAATTTGTGCTTCACTGAGCTGTTTGCGTGCCCAGTTTGAGGTGCTAATACTTCGGCTTTTAGGGAAATGAACGTGAAATAATAAGGCCATGGCATTTTTAAGCCCAAGCGGACTTTTAAAACCAAAACTGCCAAAACACTTAGATAATTCAATCACGCTATTCAGTTGTATGCCTTTTTTACGAAATAAATGGGCATCATTTTTCAATCCAAACCCCACTTTAATTTGATCCCGATTGGCAAAAATTGGCTGCAAAAATTGCCAAATTTCATCATTGAGCTGAAATAAATACGCTTTTTCCAAGGTTGCAAGCTGAATTAAATGCGGGCCTGTAGAAACTTCACCTACATTAAACGTCGGTTTGGATTCAGAATCGAAACCCAAGACAGCTGCGGTTTTCAATTCAGTTTCAATCGCTCGACATTGTTCTAGATTTTGAATCAGAACAATATTTTGACGGGCAATATTTTCAAACAGTGGCAATTGCCGAATTTCATCAGGGCTAGGCAGGGTTCGCAAGCGAGTGAGATCCATAACATTCAAAGCGGTAAGGAGGCGGTTTTAGCCTAAAGTGTTTTGCAAAATTTGGCAAAGTCTAAACATTGAAAATACTGTGTAAGACAAAGATTGACGTGAATATCCTGAAAAAATAGCCCAACAGATGGGCTATTTTGAAAGATCAATCAAGCGGAATATTTTTGCTTAGAGGTTGCTGAATACGCCTGCCGAGAAGCTGCCAATAATCGCTAAAATCATCAGCACAATAAAAATCCAAGCCAGTACTTTTTCCCAACCTGCAGTTTCACGTACCGCACCATAGCTATTTTGACGATCATCGCCAGGTGCAAATACCAAATATAAACCCAAAATAATATTCACCAAAGGCACCAAAATCAGCAAAGACAACCAGCCAGTATGATTACGGTCATGCAAGCGGCGGATGGTGAAAATAAAGCTAAAATAGAACACAACGATATAAATGACCACGAGCAAGATCATGCCGATGCCCATAGAGCCAGAGCTGAGCTCTAGCAATAAATTAGGTGCAACAACGGCAATAATTGCAATCAGTACTGCAAGCCCCAAGCTGAGCAAACAGTTCCACGCTAAAAATGATAATCGACCAAAACGCCCCGCTGCACTGAGTGCAGAATCTTGTACATATTGACTCATTGTTGTAATTCCTAGATTTTTTGAATTTTCTGTCGCACAGCATATATTTGCGAAAAATCTTGTGAGATATTTTTCTCACATCGCAAACATAGACCAATTATCGACAGCCCCTCAGTTTATTTTGAATAAAAAGGTATAAAACGCTTTAATTTTAAACACAAATCAGTGTGCAATAACAGTGAAAAACATTCACGCATAAATAAAGCCGAGATTAACTCGGCTTTAAAGGGAGGATCATCTTGAAGATCAGATGTTCCATTCCACGAAGTTTTTTAGTAACTGTAAACCCACAGTGTGACTTTTTTCTGGATGGAACTGTGTCGCAAATAAGTTGTCTTGATGCAGAGCCGTACAGAACGTTAAACCGTAATCACAGGTCGCAGCCACGATTTTTTCATCTTGTGGTTCGACATAAAAACTATGCACGAAGTAAAAACGTGCATCTTGTTCAATGTTGTTCCACATAGGGTGGTTCGGGTCACGTTGGTGTACCTGATTCCAGCCCATGTGTGGCACTTTCAAACCTGCTACTTCAGGAAAGCGTTTGACTGTGCCAGCAAAAATACCCAGTGCATCGGCACCGCCATTTTCTTCTGAATGTTGCATCAGCGCCTGCATGCCTACGCAAATTGCCAATACAGGTTTATTAAAGACCGCATTGCGTACCACGTCATCAATGCCAGCTTCATGCATGCCTTGCATACAGTCACGCATGGCACCCACACCTGGAAACACAATTTTATCGGCTTGTGCAATCAGTTTTGGGTCATTGGTCACATCTACCGTTGCACCCACATGTTCTAAAGCTTTCGCTGCAGAGTGTAAATTTCCCATGCCATAGTCAAGAAGGGCAATTCGGGTCATTAGAGTGTTCCTTTGGTTGATGCCACTGTATTTTCAGCACGCAGATCGACTTCACATGCCATGCGTAAAGCACGTGCAAATGCTTTAAATACGCTTTCAATTTGGTGGTGGCTGTTTTTACCTTTGAGGTTGTCGATGTGCAGTGTCATTAATGCATGGTTGACAAAGCCTTGGAAGAATTCTGAGAATAAATCCACATCAAAAGTACCAATACGCGCACGGGTAAATGGGATATCCATAAATAACCCCGGACGGCCCGATAAATCCACAATCACGCGGCTTAAAGATTCATCAAGCGGTGCATAAAAGTGACCGTAGCGTCGTAAACCTTTTTTATCGCCCAAAGCTTGCGCAAAAGCTTGACCAAGCGTGATACCGCAGTCTTCCACAGTGTGGTGATCATCAATTTCCAAGTCGCCATCACAATGAATATCAATATCAAACAAACCGTGTCGCTTGATTTGATCAATCATATGGTCTAAAAATGGAACTCCAGTGTTGAGTGTGCCTTGACCCGTACCGTCCAGATTCACACGAACTCGAATTTTAGTTTCGTTGGTATTCCTCACCACTTCACTGATACGTTGGGTCATAGACACGTTCCTCAAAAAAACGTCAAAAATGATTGATGTAAAATGTTTTCGCTGTGACGAAGTCTCAGCATATTAGATTGCTCAGGAGGGTTAATCAATGCCTATTACCGTACATGCCTATACTTCACTGGAAAATACCGAAGTGCGCAGCCAGCTTGAGCGACTGTATGATACCAGCCCTGAATTTGGTGATGGGCAAGATGCGGTAAGCCAACTTGAGCAGAACTTGGCTCAGTATACCCTACTTTACACGGCAGAATTTAATACTAAAGTGATTGGTGCGATTTGGTGCACAGGGCAAGATGAGCATCGTACGCTTGAATATATTGTGGTGCATCCTGCAAACCGAGGTCGAGGTGTGGCAGATCGTTTGGTAAGTGAAGTGTGCCGTATGGAAGAAGCCAAAGGTGTGCAGCATTTTCAGCCAGGCTGTGGCGCAATTCATCGTTGTTTAGCACATTTGGGTAAATTGTGAGTCATAGGCACTAAGCCTATAATATCAGGTGGTTTTTCATCCAATTTATGCAGGGGTTGCTGTAAAAGTAAACATTTGCACTGAAAAGCGAAAAAGACTATTGACGTCTTACAGCTGAAACTGTTTAATACGCGTCATTGGCGTGATAGCTCAGTCGGTAGAGCAACGGATTGAAAATCCGTGTGTCCCCAGTTCGATCCTGGGTCTCGCCACCATATTCTAAACGGTTAAACGTTTTCAATCCCTGATCCCATCAGGGATTTTTTTTGCATAAAGTTTATGCGATCAAATAAAAAAGTGATGATTTTTATTGACTATTCAGCCGAGATACGGCTTAATACAGGGCATTGGCGTGATAGCTCAGTCGGTAGAGCAACGGATTGAAAATCCGTGTGTCCCCAGTTCGATCCTGGGTCTCGCCACCATATTCAAAAGCCTCAAACACTGTTTGAGGTTTTTTTATGCTCCAAATTTTTTATGTCTAAAACCAAGCCTTGTACTCAAAGCCGCTTGGTATCTTCATCTAACGTCCACGATCCCTGTCAAAAAAGTGGATTAGAATAAAGGACTCCTGGTCAGGGAATGCAGCATGAAAGATTTGTTTTCGCGGGGTAGCGATTTATATCGTCAGGCACGTCCGCAATATTCCACTGCAATTGTCGATACGATTTTACAGCACGTACCCGAGCGCGGTTTGGCATGGGACTGCGGTGCAGGTTCAGGGCAGTTTACCCAGTTATTAGCACCACATTTTCAACAGATTTTAGCCACAGATTTAAGTCGGGCACAGTTGGATCAAGCCCCACACTGGGCGAATGTGCGTTATCGCGCTTGTTTGGCGCAAGACAGTGGATTGGCAGATGCAAGTGTGGATTTGATTACCGTTGCGCAAGCGATTCACTGGTTTGATTTTGAAGCCTTTTACGCCGAAGTGCATCGGGTGTTAAAACCGCGTGGAGTATTCGCTGCGGTGGGCTATGGGCTGATTCAAGTTGTAGACCCTGGGGTGAATGCAGCAATTCAACGCTTGTATTTTCAGACCTTAAAAGGTTATTGGGATGCTGAGCGCCGTTATATTGATGATTTATATCGCACGATTCCTTTCCCATTTAAAGAAATCGTGACACCTGAACTTTCCCTAAAATATCGCTGGCCGGCAACACAATTGCTGAATTATTTAAACACCTGGTCGGGACTGCAGCATTATTTAAAGCAGCATACAGAGACGCCTTTGCTTGAATTACAACAATTGTTGCAGCAGCAATCTGTTCAAGATTTGGAAATTCGGTTTCCAATTTTGCTGCGTTTAGGTTGTTTGGTATAAAAAATCACTATTTCGAAATTGCTTTGAGATTAAAATAAGGCTTGGGTGAAAAAGGATATTTCTCCACACGTGTAATGGCGTAATGTGTGAGGTGTTCTATGTCTAAATTTTTTCCTGCTGTTTTATTCAGCCTTGTGCTGTGCCTTCCTGTGACTGCTTTTGCCAATCTTGATAAGCCTTTACAGGTCTTAGATGACCGTGCATTAAGTGCTGAATATGGGCAATCCAATACCCTGAATTTGGTGCAAGATCAATACCGTTTTACTGTACAAGACCTCGTGAACCAGGTTCGAGCTGAACAAGCCGCAGATTTGGCAAATAACTTTGCAGCTTTAGGTTCTCGTTTTTATATCAACCCGCAAGGTCAAACCGTGCTACAAATTCAACGTGATGTCGTGTCTTTAGGTGTGATTGAAACCACACTCAGTGTGGATGGTTTGCGTCAGTTAGGACAGCATTTTATAGATGAATTTAAAGCTTTGGCATTTGAGTAAAGTCGAGTGCGTTGTCACAAATGACGTTGTGATAATTTATGAGACGTAAAAACTTAAGACATAAAAAAACGCCCTGAAAAATCAGGGCGTTTTTTATTGCACATGAATTACGCTGGTTGCGCAGATTCTTGTTGTGCAGGTGTCAACATGTGACCATGTTCTTCGAAGTTTGCATGCCAAGACAATGCTTCACGAAGTAGGTGAGGAGTGTGACCACCTTTTGCACATGCACGCTCGAAGTAATCGTTCAAGGCATTGCGGTACATTGGGTGTACACAGTTGTCGATAATCGCACGAGCGCGTTCACGTGGTGCAAGACCGCGTAAGTCTGCTAAACCTTGCTCAGTAACTAAGATGTCAACGTCGTGTTCGTTATGGTCTACGTGCGCAGCCATTGGAACGATAGATGAAATGTCACCGCCTTTCGCAATTGATTTAGTCACGAAAATCGCCAAGTGTGCGTTACGTGCGAAGTCACCTGAACCACCAATACCGTTCATCATTTTGGTACCACATACGTGGGTTGAGTTCACGTTACCGTAAATATCAAACTCAAGTGCAGTGTTAATGCCAATGATGCCTAAACGACGGACTAATTCAGGGAAGTTAGAAATTTCTTGTGGACGTAAAATGAATTTGTCTTTGTAGTGTGCAAGATTGCCAAATACGCGATCGCCACATTTTTCAGACAAGGTCATTGAACAGCCAGAAGCGAATTTCATTTTGCCCGCATCAATCAATTCAAACGTACAGTCTTGGAGTACTTCTGAGTACATCACCAAGTCTTCAAAGTTAGAGTGTTTGAATCCTGTTAATACAGCGTTTGCAATTGAACCGATGCCTGCTTGTAATGGCGCTAGGTTTTTCGGTAAACGACCTTGTGCAACTTCATTTTCAAAGAATGCAATCAAGTGATCTGCAATTGCTTGAGTTTCGTCATCTGGATCGGTCACGTTAGATGGAGAGTCAAGTAAGGTATCGTTAAATACAATCCCCACAACTTTTGCAGGGTCTAACTGAATACCTTTTGTACCAATACGTTGGTCAACGTGAGTTAATGGTACTGGACCACGTGTTGGACGCGCTTCAGGAATATAAATATCGTGTAGACCTTCAAATTCTGTGCTTACAGTCGTGTTGATTTCGATAATGACTTTATCTGCATATTCAACAAAGCTTGCAGAGTTACCTACAGAAGTTGTTGGAATGATTAAGCTGTCTTCAGTAATCGCTACTGCTTCAACAATCGCGATGTCTGGGCGTTTAAGCGTATTGTTACGCATTTGCTCAACGGTTTCAGACAAGTGCTGGTCAATGAACATCACTTGACCTTGGTTAATTGCTTTACGCAACGTGTTGTCTACTTGGAACGGCATACGACGAGCCAAAACACCTGCTTCTGTCAATTGCTTGTCTAAATCGTTACCAAGACTTGCACCCGTAATTAAGTCAATTTTTAAAGGATTGGTTTTAGCGCGTGCCACCAATGCAAGTGGAACAGCTTTTGCTTCACCCGCACGAGTAAAGCCACTCATACCTACGGTCATACCATCTTGAACGAATTCAGCAGCTTGTTCTGCGCTGATTACTTTGTCGTGGAGGGAGGCTAAACGGATGCGATCTAAAGACATGGCGAACTCTCATAAAATACTTGACTGATACCGATTGTACCGATCAAAAAAAGTATTTTGCATAGGTATTAGGCTAAGGTCTAATTTTCTGCCTAAATGCGCATATAAAAATACTAAATGATACATAATTTATTGAATTTAATATTTTATTTTTATACTAATCGGTAAATGAAAAAATATATTTGATATATTTTTATACAATTTTGATATGCACCATCTGAAATTTTTGCTTTGGTCATCCATCTGATTTGCTGTTGGCCTGAAATTGGTGTAAAGCAAGCCAGATGGAGATCAAATGAATCAGCCGTTTAGAAATGTTCACTCAAACTTTGTTTGATTTTTTCTAGCGTGCCAATATTACTTTTTTCTTCCACAATTTCAGCTTGTAGTGGCAGGGTTATAATGGCCTCTAGACCCCCGTGTTCACGATTTTGAATGGTCAACTCGCCTTGATGAATATCGACAATACGTTTCACAATTGCCAAGCCTAAGCCACTGCCTTGTACGGTGCGGGCTTCATTGCCACGTACAAACGGCTGCATTAAATCGGCAATCTGGTCTTCAGGAATTCCTGTACCATTGTCAGCAACACAAATCCGAATCTGATCCTCTAGCACTTCTGCTGAAAGTTCAATTGGTTCTGCCCCATAGCGTTTGGAGTTGTTAATTAAGTTACCAATCAGACGTTTTAGTGACAAACTACGTGCCTGAATTAGAGGTAATTCCTGTGCAGTATAGCGTATATCCAAAGGTTTAAACTGAATAATCAGTTCCTGCAACAACACATTTAAATCAGTTTCTTGTAATTCTTCATCGGAACCATCACGCATATAAGAAATGAATTGATTCAAAATCGCATCCATATCTTCTACATCGTAAATTAAGCCCTCTTTTAAAAAGTCTTCATCGGGCATCATTTCGGCACTTAAACGAATTCGTGTCAGTGGCGTGCGCAGGTCATGAGAAATACCCGCCAGCATGATCCGACGATCACGTTCAGTCTGTTCCAAGGTATAAATCATCTGGTTAAAGGCTTGGTTGACCTCGCGAATTTCCTGCGGGCCGTGATTGGTTTCCAAATAGGGTGCTTTGCCTGTTTTACTGTAGCTGTTGGCAGCATTTTGCAGACGACGCAAAGGTCGGTTCAACTGACGTACCAAGGTCAAAATAATGGCTGCAGCCAAAAGCGGAATCCCCAAAAGCCAGCCAAACACCAATTCAGGGCTGTAGTTGGCATAAGTTTTGAGGGGTTCACGTACCCAGTTGCCATTCATTTCTGGGGTTTGAATCCAAATACGAGGGCTGGGCTTAAACTGAAAATATACAGTGACGTCCTGCATTTTTAATTCAGTTGCCAGTTTTTTTTCAATTTGTCGGGTAAAAAATTCGGCAATGACTTTTTCCCGTACATTGGGAAACTCACGTGGATCGGTCACATATTCAATGCCGACTCGATTTTTTAGCCAAGCATCTACATCAACTTCGGCTTCATTATGAAAAATGCGCAAATCTGGATTGTTTAAAATTTCCAGTTCAACCGCTAAATAGCGGGCGTGTTGTTGAATTTCAGGTAAATACAAGGTGCGCCAAAAGAACCACAACGACATAAACAGACTAAACAGCACTACAAACACCACCAGTACCGTGGTACGCATGGCTGCAGAGCGTGGTTTGATTTTGTCTAAAAAACGCTCCCAACGGGTACGTTTCTTTTCAGAATACGCCACATAGTCGGTAAATTCTTGTGGGTCGATGGGTTCGAGTTTCACATCTTGTCCTGTGGCAGAGGTTGTAAAGCGAATTTGGTGAGTGAAATTTTATGATAAATATACTTGTTATTAGAATGTGTGTTCTTTAAATCATTGCGCAATGATCGGTGTGCGCATAAATGTTGATCATTGCATGAAGATGTGAGGCTAAAGCCTCACATCATTTTCAACTTATTCCGCACCATCTGGAACAAATACATAACCTACACCCCAAACCGTTTGAATATATCGTGCACGGGCAGGGTTTTCTTCAATTAAACGACGTAAACGTGACACCTGAACATCAATCGAACGTTCCATCGCACCCCATTCACGACCACGCGCTAAATTCATTAACTTGTCACGGGTTAAAGGCTCACGAGGATGTTGTACCAACGCTTTGAGTACTGCAAACTCACCTGTAGTTAGGGTCACGACCTGACCTTCACGGGTTAAAGTGCGGGTCGATAAATCGAGTGACCATGGGCCAAAACCGACCACTTCCATTTGCTGACTTGGTGCGCCCGGTACTTCTCTCACTTGACGACGTAATACGGCACGAATACGTGCTAACAGCTCGTTTGGATTAAATGGTTTTGGTAAATAATCATCTGCACCTGCCTCAAGTCCTGCAATACGGTCAGAGTCACTACCGCGAGCCGTGAGCATAATAATTGGCGTGTCGATGTTAGATTGACGTAAACGACGGCAAATACTTAAACCATCTTCTACAGGTAGCATAAAATCCAACACGATTAAAGAAAACAGTTCACGCTGTAACAAACGATCCATTTGCGTTGCATCGTGGGCAGTTTTAACCACAAAGCCCTTATCTTCCAAGAAACGTTGTAACAGGGTACGTAAACGCACATCATCATCCACAACGAGAATGCGTTCAACGCGGTCAGTTTCGCTGTGTACGGTATCTGTTTTTTCAGCAGGTACAACTAAACTCATGATGTGCTCCTTTATTCTTTATTGTCGTCGTAAACAAAAAGTTGAGTTGGCTTTGAGTATACGATTCATTGGTATCTTTTGCATATGCTCTAAAGCAACAAATATTGCAGATAAAATCAAGACATAGATACCAAATATATACAGCATTCCCCTGTTAAAAACTGACATATTTGCCCGTTTAAGTCTAACATCAGCCTGAATTTTATTTAGATTTATAAAATTTTGCCGAATTGGCAAAAATCGCCAAAACACCACCATTTATAAAATTCATAAAACAATTGTGGATTTTATAGTCTTGGTCTTTATAATCATGGCTTTTAGTACTTATCCTTGTAGGATCACACACGATGACTGACTTAGTTCAGCAGTTAGCAAAAGAACTTGCCGTACGACCAAATCAAGTAGAAGCTGCCATCAAACTGATTGATGAAGGTGCTAGCGTTCCATTTATTGCACGTTACCGTAAAGAAGTGACGCAAGGTTTAGATGACACGCAGCTACGTCAGCTCGATACACGTTTATCGTATTTACGTGATTTATATGAGCGTCGCGAAAAAGTAATAGAATCACTCAAAGAACAAGATAAATTATCTGATGATTTATTGGCACGGGTAAACGCTGCTGAAACCAAAAATGCCTTAGAAGAAATTTATGCGCCTTACCGTCCTAAACGTACTAGTAAATCGTTTAAAGCCAAAGAAGCAGGTTTAGGCCCAATCGCAGCGCAAATATTTGCAGAACAAGTCGAGCCAAGTGAAGCTTTAACAGGCTTTAATCATGCAGATTATCCAGATGTAGACAGTCAGTTAGATGCTGTGCAGCACATTCTGATTGATGAATGGGCACAAAATATTGCGCTAACGACAGAATTAAAAGAAATTTTTGCCAAAACAGCGGTATTAAAAAGCTTGGTTGCTTCTGAAGAGAAAAAAGAAGTGGGCAAAAAATTCCGTGATTACTTCGATTTTTCAGAAATCCTGAACAAAGTGCCGTCGCATCGTTTATTGGCAATGTTGCGTGGTCGCCAAGAAAACGTCTTGGGCTTAAAAGTTGATGGTGAAGACAGTGCACCTTTGGCACGTATTGAAACTGAATACAATTTAGATCAGATTCAGCCGCAAGCACGTCAGGACTTTTTAAAGCAAACTGCAAAATTGTTCTGGTTGGGCAAAGTGCGTCCACAAATCGAACATTCATTATTGACTGAAAAACGTTTGACTGCTGAATCCGAAGCGATGGATGTCTTTGCAGAAAACTTGCGTCATTTATTGCTTTCTGCACCTGCAGGTGCACGTTGTACGCTGGGTGTAGACCCTGGTATCCGTACAGGTGTCAAATTGGCTGTGGTGAACCAATCTGGTGATGTAGTTGCACATAGCACGGTGTATCCATTTGCACCAAAAGAAGACAAAGCAGGCGCGATTGAAGAGATAGCACGTTTATGCCGTGAGCACCATGTTGATTTAATTGCGATTGGTAACGGGACTGCAAGCCGTGAAACTGAAGCGGTGGTGGCAGAAATGATGGCTGCACACAGCGACTTAAAATTGACGCGTGTATCTGTATCTGAAGCGGGTGCATCTGTGTACTCAGCTTCAGAGTTGGCATCGCAAGAATTGCCAGAGCTAGATGTGTCGATTCGTGGTGCAGTGTCTATTGCCCGTCGTTTACAAGACCCATTGGCAGAATTGGTAAAAATTGATCCAAAATCAATTGGTGTGGGTCAGTATCAACATGATGTGAATCAGGCAGGTTTGGCAAAAACCTTAGAAGCCGTGGTTGAAGACTGTGTGAACTCGGTAGGTGTTGATGTCAATACGGCATCTTCAGCAATATTGGGTTATATCGCAGGTCTGAATAAATCAATTGCACAGCAAATTGTAGATTACCGTAAAGAACATGGTCGTTTTGATAACCGCCAAGCCTTGAAAAACGTACCACGTTTAGGCGAGCGTACTTTTGAACAAGCCGCAGGTTTCTTGCGTATTCAAGCAGGTTCTGAGCCTTTAGATGCCTCAGCTGTTCACCCTGAATCTTATGGTTTGGTAGAAAAAATTGTGGCTGCTAAAGCGACTACAGTCAAAGACATCATTGGCAATACCGAAATTATCCGTTCAGTGAATGCTGAAGAATTTGTGGATGATCAAGTCGGCTTACCTACCATTCAAGATGTTTTATCTGAATTGGAAAAACCAGGTCGTGACCCACGCCCTGAATTCCGCACGGCTAAGTTCCGTGAAGATATTACTGAAGTGGCACAGTTGACTGAAGGCATGCAGCTTGAAGGTGTGGTGACCAATGTGACGAACTTTGGTGCATTTGTAGATGTGGGCGTGCATCAGGATGGTTTGGTGCATATTTCTGAGTTGGCCAATGAGTTTGTGGCTGACCCACATAAAGTGGTGAAACCAGGTCAAATTGTTCAAGTACGTGTGTTGCAGGTTGATGTAGAACGTAACCGCGTGAATTTATCGATGCGTCCTGAAGGTTCGGCTTCACCTGCAAAAGCGGCGCGTGCGCCACGTCGTGATCAAGAGCAACGTACAGAGCGTAAGCCACAGGCGAAACGTCCACAGCAGTCACATCCTCAGTCAGACCGTTCACCAGTGAAAAAACCACAAGCTGCTAAACCGCAAGAAAATAAAATTGGTGGTTTAGGCGCATTGTTGTTACAAGCAGGGATTAAAGGTTCGAAGTAAGCTTTAATTACGCAAACAAAAAGCTCCCGAAATTCGGGAGCTTTTTGTTTTGTGGGTATATTTTTAATCTACAGTTTGATTAATCATTTTTAAATCAACGGCACAATCCAGCTCACTAAAATCAGCATGATTCCCAAATGCCCAAGTTTACGTGTCACTGCCACTAGTTTTGATGGTGGTGCTTCAAGTTGGCGAGCATATTCCTGAAGATTTAAACCTTGTGAGGCTTTGCTGCTAAATAAAAATACGCCTAAATCAATACAAATTAAAATCGTGCCTACATCGGCAACAACCTCTAAGAGTTCATATTCTTGCTGATAAAGCGCCGTTGCAACCTGATAACTTAAAAATAAGGCAAAGGCAAAACAGCCATACTGTAAAATGAGGGCTAGTGCTCGCATAATCCATTCAAAATATTCAAAAACAGCTGAGTTATAGCATAAAAATAAGGTGCAATTGAATGTTTTGTTCAAGCTGCATGGACATATGATTAAGCTTGTTAACGTTATCTCTTGCAGTAGATGTTGCAAGATTGAAATAACGTAATATGAAATGAGTGGTAATAAAATAGGCGACCCGTAGATCGCCTAAAGAAAACTTGAATGTGTATAAATTACCAGTGTTCACCCGGGAACAGGCGTGCATATGCCTTTTGTACCCAGTTCAGTTTTTGCTGCTCGCCCACAGAAGCGGAAGAGCTTGGGAATAGGTTATAACCAATCGACATAAGTTTGTTGTTGATGTCTGGTGCAATCGCATATGTGATTGAAGCCAAGCGACCCAAGTGTGTCGCAATTTTCTTCGGACGTTTCACAATCGCATAGGCAATTAAATCTGCTGCTTGTTCAGGTGAAAGCGTTGGCACGTACTTATAAATTTTGGTTGGTGCGATCATAGGGGTACGAACCAGTGGCATATACACCGAAGTAATCGCAATTTTGTGTGTATGTGCTTCTGCAGATAGACAGCGACTAAACGCATCTAGTGCGGCTTTAGATGCCACATAAGCCGAGAAGCGCGTTGCGTTGGCTAATACACCAATCGAGCTAATATTGATGATGTGACCATCTTTGCGGTGCATCATCTGCGGCAAAATATTGAGTACTAAACGTACAGCACCAAAATAGTTGAGCTGCATAGTACGTTCAAAGTCGTGGAAACGATCAACCGACTCATGTACTGCACGACGGATTGAGCGGCCTGCGTTGTTAATTAAAATATCAATATGATCGACAGAGGCGAGAATTTGTTGTGATACAGCATCAATAGAGTCCATATCGTTTAAATCACAAGGGAAAACTGAAGCTTTACCACCACGTGCTTCAATTTCAGCTTTGACTTGTTCAAGCGTTTCCTGAGTACGTGCCACCAAAAGCACATGCGCGCCTGCATCGGCTAGTTTATGTGCTACGGTTAAACCAATACCACTCGATGCACCTGTAATAAGGGCGACTTTACCATTTACACGCTTTTGAAAAAGTTTCTCTAGTTTTGGCTTCACGCTAATATTCCTGATTTTGATTCCTGAGTTGTCATTTTTATTGAAAGTGCCGATTCAAATTTCAGATTGAATTTGAACTGTTTTCCTTGGCTTTATGATAGCCGATTTCACAAAAAAAGCTATGCAATAAGTGGTTGAATTTAAAAATGAATTTAGAGTAATTGCTCTATATTTTTGTGATTTGTATATCTTTATTTTTACCATAAACTAAAGCTAATGCAAAGACATACAAAGAAAAATTAACATAAAAAAGCATCCTGTTGAAATTAATCAGCAGGATGCCAGTATAAAGCTTGAACTGATGAGTTTTTATACGGCTGTTAAAGCTTGCTCTAAATCCGCAATTAAGTCATCGGCATGTTCAATCCCGATGGACAAGCGCACCATATCTTCACTCACACCTGCAGCCTTGAGTTCATCTGCACTCAACTGACGGTGAGTGGTGGTCGCAGGGTGGCAAGCCAGACTCTTAGCATCGCCAATATTGACCAAGCGTGTGAATAATTGCAGCGCATCAATAAAGCGAGTTCCGCCTTCACGACCATCTTGCACGCCAAAAGACAGAATTGCAGAAGGTTTGCCTTTTACATATTTTTGTGCCAACGCATGTTGTGGGTGATCTTTTAAACCTGCGTAATTAACCCATTTCACTTTTGGATGTGCCTGTAAATATTCCGCGACTTTTTGCGCATTTTCAGTATGGCGTTCCATACGCAGACTTAAGGTTTCTAAACCTTGTAAAATCAGGAATACGTTATGCGGGCTAATCGCTGCACCTGTGTTGCGCAGAGGTACTACACGTGCACGTGCAATAAATGCCGCAGCACCTAAAGCTTCTACATAGTTCACACCATGGTAACTTGGATCAGGTGTATTTAAGGCTTTAAATCGCTCAGGATATTTGCCCCAAGGGAATTTGCCGCTATCGACTATAATGCCGCCAATAGACGTACCGTGACCGCCTATATATTTGGTCAGTGAGTGAATGATAATGTCTGCGCCAAAATCAAATGATTTTTGCAAGACAGGCGTGGCAACGGTGTTATCCACCACCACTGGAATGCCATATTCATGTGCAATTTTTGCAATCGCTTCAAGGTCAATAATATTGCCCAATGGGTTACCAATTGACTCTACAAAGACCAGTTTGGTTTTGTCATCAATCAGGTCGCGCAAGCTTTCAGGCTGTTGATAATCGAAGAAACGCACCTCAATGCCTTGTTTAGGCAAGGTGTGGGCAAATAAGTTGTATGTACCGCCATATAAAGTTGATACTGAAGCAATGTTGTCGCCTGCTTCGGTAATGGTTTGAATGGCGTAGGTAATTGCAGCCATACCCGATGCTAAAGCCAATGCACCAATCCCGCCTTCAAGCGCTGCAACACGTTGCTCCAACACCGCAGTGGTTGGGTTCATAATACGGGTGTAAATATTGCCTTGTACTTTTAAATCAAATAAATCGGCACCATGTTGCGTATTATCAAAGGCATAAGAAGTGGTTTGGTAAATCGGCACAGCCACGGCTTTGGTGGTTGGTTCAGGGCTATAGCCTGCATGAATCGCCAAGGTTTCGTCTTTATAGGTCATGTTTACTTCATCTTCGTGAGTTAAATTGGCTTGAGTCTAGCATTTTTAAATATGAAAGAAAGTGTAAAAATGCTGCATTATATAGCTGTAAATTTGATATAGCAGGCAAAAAGTGCTGTGCTTATCCTCTGATCGCTAGAGTTGTAACAAAGCATGCAAGATGTTTGGGGTGTCTTATTTTTTCTCTGTATTCAGGTATAATACCCGATTATTTTTTCGCTCATTAGAGCAGGGGCTGCTCATCTGAGCCCCAGATTTGGTTTTCTATTGAGGAGTCCTACGTGGCCCAATATATTTATACGATGAACCGAGTGTCCAAAATGGTTCCGCCTAAGCGCGAAATCCTGAAAGACATCTCTTTATCATTTTTCCCAGGTGCGAAAATTGGTGTGCTTGGTTTAAACGGTGCAGGTAAATCGACTTTGCTCCGTATTATGGCGGGCGTAGATAAAGATTTCTCTGGTGAAGCTCGTGCGCAGCCAGGCATCAAAATTGGTTATCTTGAGCAAGAACCGCCTTTGGACGAAAGTAAAGACGTTCGTGGTAACGTGGAAGATGGCTTGCGTGAGCCACTTGATGCTTTGGCTCGTCTTGATGAAGTCTTCGCTGAATATGCAGCTGAAGATGCAGACTTTGACGCACTAGCCAAAGAGCAAGAAAAGCTTGAAGCTATTATTCAAACTTGGAATGCGCACAACCTTACAAACCAGATGGATCAAGCTGCTGCAGCACTGAACCTGCCTGCTTGGGACGCAGACGTTTCTAAACTTTCTGGTGGTGAACGCCGTCGTGTAGCACTTTGCCGTTTGCTTTTGTCTAAACCAGATATGTTGCTACTAGACGAACCGACGAACCATTTGGATGCCTCATCTGTTGCATGGTTAGAACGTTTCTTGAAAGACTTCCCGGGTACCATCGTCGCGATTACGCACGACCGTTACTTCTTAGATAACGTGGCTGAATGGATTCTTGAGCTTGACCGTGGACATGGTATTCCTTACCAAGGTAACTACTCTTCTTGGTTAGAGCAAAAGAACGCGCGTCTAGAGCAAGAACAGAAGCAAGAAGAGTCTTTTGCTAAAGCATTGAAAAAAGAACTTGAATGGGTTCGTTCTAATGCCAAAGGCCAGCAAAAGAAAAATAAAGCACGTATGGAACGCTTTGAAGAGCTTAACTCTCGTGAATTCCAACAGCGTAACGAAACCTCTGAAATCTACATTCCACCTGGTCCACGTCTGGGCAACAAGGTGATTGAAGTTGAAGGGATCAGCAAATCGTTTGGTGACCGTACCCTGTATAAAGACTTGAGCTTTTCAGTACCACCATGTGCCATTGTTGGTATTGTCGGTGAGAACGGTGCAGGTAAAACGACGCTATTCCGTATGATGACTGGCGAACAGCAACCAGATACCGGTACGGTAACGCTGGGTGAGTCGGTTAAAGTGGCTTACGTGGGTCAGATTCGTGACACCTTAGACGACAACAAAACCGTATGGGAAGAAGTGTCTGGCGGTTTAGACATCTTGCGTATTGGTGAATACGAAATCGCATCTCGTGCTTATATCGGTCGCTTTAACTTCAAAGGTCAAGATCAGCAAAAACGTGTGGGTCAATTGTCGGGTGGTGAGCGTAACCGTTTACAACTTGCAAAAATCCTGCAAATGGGCGCTAACGTGATCCTGCTGGATGAACCATCGAACGACTTGGATATCGAAACTTTACGTGCACTTGAGGATGCCATTCTGGTATTCCCAGGTACTGTGATGGTGATCTCGCATGACCGTTGGTTCCTAGACCGTATTGCAACGCACATCTTGTCATTCGAAGGTGAAACACCAGAATTCTTCACTGGTAACTATACTGAATTCGAAGAATATCGTCGCAAACGTGATGGTGATGACTTAGTAACCAAGCGTCAAAAATATCGCAAAATCGGTGTGTAATTATTCCCGACGTTTGTAAATAAAAAACCAGCCTTAGGGCTGGTTTTTTGTGTTTACTCAATCATGCTGATTGAGTATTAAGACAACAGCATGATGTGAAATCTGAAAAGAGTAACAGTGTTTAAACTTCCCATTCATGTGAACATTCACGGCACTTCCATTGCTTTTGCGACTGCATAAAAGCCTGCATGGAAATTTTAAAATCAGGCAAATCACGGTAGAACAAAAAGCCTGCAATCACACACACAACAAATACCGCTACTGTAATGCTTTGTAAGGTCGTGCCTGCGCCATCGCCAAAAATCCACATGGCAATACTAATTAAAACCAGAAGTAATAATACAAATACCGCAGGAATGAGCATCACCAAGCTTTTAGGCACAACAGGACGTGGCGTTGCTTGACCTGCCTGTGCAACAGGCATGATTTTTGGGCTTTGACATTTAGGGCATCGGTATTGCATTACAACTCCAAAATTCTGATCTAATTGTTATTCTAACGAAATGTACGGCAAATCAAAAACAGTCTGTCAGAAAACAGGGCAATAAAAAAGCCCAAGTCGTTGCTTGAGCTTCTTTATAAGATGAAGATAAGTGCTTTATATTCATCTTGAATATGGCGTCCCTACGGGGATTCGAACCCCGGTTACCGCCGTGAAAGGGCGATGTCCTAGGCCTCTAGACGATAGGGACTTGATGAGGCAACACAGGTAAAGCCTTATTTAAACTTGGTGGAGTCAAGCGGGATCGAACCGCTGACCTCTACAATGCCATTGTAGCGCTCTACCAACTGAGCTATGACCCCAGTCTGTGTGAGCGCAATATTAGGGCTATTGCGCTCACACGTCAATAAAAAAATGAATTAAGCTGGATCAATTGCATCATTTTTCGGCAATTTAATGCTTTCATTCAGTTTTTCCCAGACTTTCACTTCTTTTTTGCTTGGTCCGCCAACCACTTCTAAGGCATGACGTAAACGCGCAAAGGTCAGGTCAGGGCCAATGGTGACCATAGTTTGCATTACAGGGGTAGATGCAGTTGAACCTGCAATTGCAATAAAGAACGCAGGCATGAAATCACGCAATTTGACTTCCATTTGGTTTGCTAAATCCATCAGGGTTTGGCTCACCGTGTCGTTGTTCCAAGTAAATAGACTTTCTAAACGCCAAATTGCAAATTGCAAGCTTTGACGCACTTGTTCTTCAGACAGTTTTTTACTTTCAAACTGTTCCTTGCTTAAGCTTGGGAAATGGTTGAAGTAATGTGCAGACCAATTGACCGCTTCTGAGAGTAAATGAATACGCGGTTGAATCGCGGCAGCAATCTCTTCCAATTTGGCTCGATCTGCTTTCCAAGCCAATAAGGTATCTAAGAGCTCAGCAGGTGAAAGTGCTTTAATCCATTGACCATTCAGCCAATTGAGTTTTTCTACATCAAAGATAGGGCCGCCCAGTGAGACACGTTGAATATCAAAGTGTTTAATCATTTCGGCTAAAGTGAATTTTTCGCTTTCATCTGGCATTGACCAACCCATGCGACCTAAATAGTTCAGCAACGCTTCGGGTAATACACCAATGTCTTTGTAGTAGTTGATTGAAGTCGGGTTTTTGCGTTTAGATAATTTTGATTTGTCTGGGTTACGCAACAGTGGCATGTGACACAACACAGGCATATCCCAACCAAAATATTGATAAAGCAATTGATGTTTCGGTGCCGATGGAATCCATTCTTCACCACGAATTACGTGGGTGATTTGCATCAAATGGTCATCGACCACATTCGCCAAATGGTAAGTTGGTAAGCCATCTGTTTTCAGCAGAATTTGCATATCGACTTGCGCCCATGGAATTTCCACTTCACCGCGCAGCATATCATTAAATTTACATACGCCTTCGGTTGGCACTTTCATACGAATGACATGCGCTTCGCCTGCCGCTAAACGACGCTGCACTTCATCTGCAGACAAGTTTAAACCACGACCATCGTAGCGCGGGCTTTCACCACGTGCTTGCTGTTCTGCACGCATTTGATCGAGTTCTTCGCTAGTAGCGAAGCAATAGAAAGCATGTCCTTGTTCAACCAATTGCAAGGCGTATTGCTTATAAATATCCATACGTTCAGACTGACGATACGGTGCATGCGGGCCCCCGACATCTGGACCTTCTGCCCAATTTAAGCCTAACCAACGCAATGAATCCAAAATCATTTTTTCTGATTCAGGGGTTGAGCGCAGTTGGTCAGTATCTTCAATACGAAGAATAAACTTACCACCGTGTTGTTTGGCAAAACATAAGTTAAACAAGGCGATATACGCTGTTCCCACGTGCGGGAAACCAGTAGGAGAAGGCGCGATACGAGTACGAACAGTCATAAGCAAAAATTAATTCAAAATGTAAATTGCAACCATTATAACGAAAAAGCCCAAGTACTTAATGTTAAATTCAACATTCTGTACTTGGGCGTTTCAACTGCATTTGAAAAGGGGATCAAAGGCAGTGAATTTAATGCGGAGTTATGAGTTATCTTGCGGGAATAAGGCTTGTACGAAACGGCTAAAACGCTGATTTTGCAAGGCAAAGAAATTTTGTGTTGGAGCGACGTGAATAGAAGTCAGCACCTTTAAATCATTATTTGAGTCAAATTTTTGCTTGTCTGCCTGTTTTTGTTGGGTAAGGGCTTTTTCAATTAAAGAGCCTTTTTCCGCAGTTAAATGGGTCTTACTTTCAGTAGACTTGATCACAGCACTGTGACTGACTGTACTTAAGCTGAGTAATGCTATGCATATGAGTTTAGATTTCATCTTGATTCCCCCCTTTCCTTTATGAATGAACTCACAATTTATAAATAGTTTTAATCACTTAAATATTTAATCACAAAAACCTTAACAAAAGCAGACTTTCGTCACATTTTTAATAAGATCTTTATCATTATTTACTCACTATATACCGATTTGTCCACTGAGCTTTGGATTAGAACATGTTGTAACAAACAACTGTGGAGATATCGTGAAGATTTTTACAAAAGTCACAATAAAATTAATTTGAGAAGGTAGGTTTGATGTGATGTTGTTTATTTTGCCATTAAGTTTGAAAGTGGAACAAATTTTTATTCACTTTTCATATATCTAATTCATAAAAAGGTATAAATTTTGAATAAACGCTGCATCTTAAACTAAATCTAATAAAAACAAATAAATAAAGTTAAATTTATTGAGTTTAAAGATTTTTTTGTGTTTTTTACAAATTGCGCAGTGCCTAAGCATTACATATATTGAGTGATAGATTAAAAGTGATGTGTGTTGTAATGAAAACTCAATTGAAAGCTTTATTGGCTGCTGCTCTATTGGCAACAGGTTTTGCTGCGACGACTGCTCAGGCTGCAGATCGTCAGTTTTTAAATGTATCGTATGATGCAACCCGCGAATTTTATGATGAATTTAACAAATCGTTTGGTCAGTACTGGAAAAAACGTACAGGTTTAGACGTAAACTTTAAGCAATCGCATGGTGGTTCGGGCAAGCAAGCGCGTTCCGTGGTCGATGGTTTAAAGGGCGATGTTGTCACTTTGGCATTGGCGAATGATATTGAAGAAATTGTAAAGTCAGGTCAAATTCAAGCGGGTTGGCAAAAAGAATTTCCTCATAACTCTGCGCCTTATACCTCGACTATCGTCTTTATGGTGCGCAAAGGTAATCCGAAAAAGATTAAAGATTGGAATGATCTAACCAAACCGGGCGTACAAATTATTACCCCAAACCCGAAAACAGGTGGTTTGCCGCGTTGGGTGTATTTATCAGCTTGGGGTTATGCAGAAAAGCAACCAGGCGGTTCTAAAGCTAAAGCGCAAGAATTTGTAGGTAAGATGTACCACAACGTGAAAGTGATGGACTCGGCAGCACGTGCATCGATGACCACATTCGCTGAACGTGGCATTGGTGATGTGTTGTTGACTTGGGAAAATGAAGCCCTTGTGACTTTAAAAACCTTAGGCAAAGACAAGTTTGATATTGTTTATCCATCTATTTCTATTTTGACTGAACCTTCGGTGGCAATTGTAGATCGTACAGTAGAAAAAAATGGCAATAAATGGTTGGCGAAAGGTTATATCAACTATTTATATTCGCCTTTAGGTCAGGAAATGGCGGCTAAGCATTTCTACCGTCCACGTAATGAAAAAGTCCTTGCAAAATATGCTGCTCAATTCCCGAAATTAAAAACTTTCACCATTGATGAAGTGTTCGGTGGTTGGGAAAATGCACAAAAAACCCATTTTGTGAATGGTGCGATTTTTGACCAAATTTATAATGCTAAGCGCTAAGCGCTAAGCACATCTTCATTTCTGTCTAATCTTTGATTGGATTGGCGCACAAAAAAATCTCTACGGAGATTTTTTGTGCTTTTAAAAAGTCAAAAACGGTTTTCCCTATGAAAAGTAATATTTATCTACAAAAAGACGTTTGGAGCTTTGCCAAAACAAGGTAATAATGTGCAGTTAAATTTTAGCTGTATTGATTGAACCTTATGTCGCATATTTCTGTATTACTTCATGAAACTGTTGATGCCGTGTTGGCAGATCGCAATACAGGAATTTATGTCGATGCTACCTTTGGACGCGGTGGACACACGCGTTTGTTATTATCCAAATTGGATGCGCAGGCACGAGTCTATGCCTTTGATAAAGATCCACAAGCTTTGGCTGTGGCAGCAGAATTGGCGCATCAAGATTCTCGCTTTCAGATTATTCATGCCAGTTTTGCCGATATGCAGCAAGCGTTAAATGATTTGGGTGTCACACAGGTCGATGGTGTGATGGCTGATTTAGGCGTCTCGTCACCACAGCTCGATCAGGCAGAACGCGGTTTTAGCTTTATGAAAGATGGCCCGCTTGATATGCGTATGGACAATTCGCAAGGCCCGACTGCAGCAGAGTGGTTGGTGGATATTGAAGAAGAAGCCTTAGCCAATGTGATTTTTCAATATGGTGAAGAGCGCTATAGCCGCCGTATTGCCAAAGCCATTAAACAGGCGGGTTATATTGAAACCACCGCGCAATTGGCTGAAATTGTAAAAGTTGCCCATCCGAAGTGGGAAAAAAACAAACATGCTGCAACGCGTACTTTTCAGGCAATTCGTATTGCGATTAATAAAGAATTAGAAGATATTGAAAACTTCTTGCCGCAGGCGGTAGAGGTGTTAAAACCCGAAGGTCGTTTGGCTGTAATTAGCTTCCATTCTTTGGAAGATCGTTTAATTAAACAGTTTATTCAAAAAGAATCGAGCTTGCCTGAAGATTCAGGTTGGGGCTTGCCACAACAGCAACAAGATACACGTCGATTGAAAAAAATCTTACGTGTACGTGCTAGTGATGAAGAAGTCAAAGCCAATCCACGCTCACGCAGCGCATGGCTACGTGTTGCAGAACGATTAGCTTGAAAAGGCCAATAATGAAAACTGAAAGCGTTGAAAAAAATCAATCTCAAGTGCGACTGAAAAAAATGGTCGCCTATTTTATTTTATTGGCGCTGGTGTTTATCAGCGCGATTATGGTGGTGTTTCAGGTGTTTGAATATCGCCATGATTATCGTGAGCTGAGTTCTTATATGCGCGAGCGAGATGACTTAAATGCCGAGTGGGGGCGTTTGTTAATTGAACAGCAGACCTTTGGTGCAACTGCCCAAATTGGCACCCGTGCGGTGACGCAATTGCGTATGTATTCACCGCCTGCACAGCAAACGGTGGTGATTTCTTTGCCTACAACTTCAGCACAACAATAAGGCGAGTTACACATGGTCGATACGCGCAAAAAGCAAACCCGAAAGAAACAGCAATCGGTAACTGGAAAAAATGCCATTCATGTAGAAATGTGGCGTTTTTACTTAATGTGGGCTGTGGTACTGCTAGTGTTCGTGGCACTGGTGGGGCGTGCGTTTTATGTGCAAATTGTGAACCATAACTTTTTACAAAACAAAGCCAATGCCAATATTTTAAGAACAGAAAAGCTCAAAGCCATGCGTGGGGTGATTTATGATCGCCACGGTGTGCCTTTGGCAATTAGTACTCCTGTAATGAAAGTGGTGATTGATCCACGTGATTATTTTGACAATAAAAAACTGTTTGAAGAAATCACAGCCGAGCTAGAAAAAAATCCGACCAGTCGTAAATTACAACGCCAATTACCCGATAAAAACTTGAATTTAGATGAACTTGCCGATGCCGTGGGGATGGATCGTCAAGAACTGAAAAATAAAATGAACGAGCGTCCGCGTTCACGTTATTTGGTTTTGCAAAAAGAAGTGCCGCCGCAACAGGCAGAGCTGATTCTAAAACGTAATTTCCAAGGGGTGTATACCGAAAAGAACTATAAACGTTATTACCCGCAGCCACAGCCAAATGCACAAATTATTGGTTTGACTAACAGTGAAGGCACAGGCATTGAAGGCTTGGAAATGCAGCTAAATACCCGCTTGGCTGGTGTAGATGGCGAACAGCAAATCATCCGTGACAAAAAAGGCAACCGAGTTAAAGACCCAGAAGTGGTGAAAGAGGTTGAACCAGGCGAAAACATTACCCTGAGTATCGACTCACGTTTGCAATACATTATGTACCGTGAATTGACAGCGGCAGGGGTAGCAAATAATGCCCGTTCAGCTACTGCGATTGCGGTAGATGTTAAAACCGGTGAAATTTTAGCGATGACCAGTTGGCCGTCGTATAACCCGAATGATAAAAAAAGCTTATCGAACAAAGATGCGATGCGTAACCGTGGCGCGGTCGATTCTTTTGAGCCGGGTTCGACCATGAAACCAATGACAGTGGCAATGGCACTGGAAAGCGGTAAATATTCACCGAATACCGTGGTTAATTTAAGTGGTGGTTCAATGCGGGTGGGCAATCACACCATTCGCGATACTCATAATTATGGGTCACTGACTTTGGCGGGGATTATTCAAAAATCATCTAACGTAGGTGTGGCGAAAATTGCCTTGTCGTTACCTTATGCAACTTTGCCAACTTTCTATAAACGTCTCGGTTTTGGTGCACGTTCTGCTGTTAAATTCCCGGGTGAAAGCGCAGGTTTAATCTTGCCGCCAAGTAAATGGAATGTGTCAGAAGTGGCGACCATGTCCTATGGCTATGGTTTAAATGCCACTGTGCTGCAATTGGCAGATGCCTATGCCATGCTGGCCAATAAAGGCGTTAAAATGCCGCTTAGCCTATATAAGCTGGAAGAACAGCCCAAAGGCGAACAAATTGTGGATGCCAAAATTGCCGATCAAGTGATGCTGATGATGGAAGCGGTGACCTTGCCAGGCGGTACTGCTCGTCAAGCCAATATTCCTGGGTATCGGGTTGCAGGTAAAACAGGGACGGCACATAAACTTCGCGCAGACCGCAAAGGTTACTCACAAACTGAATATCGTGCTTTATTTGCAGGGGTTGCTCCAGTCAGTGATCCACGTTTGGCGATGGTGGTGGTCGTAGAAAACCCAACGGGTCAGTATTATGGCGGTTTGGTGGCAGCGCCTGTGTTTGCTCGTGTGATGCAAGAATCGTTACGTTTAATGAACGTGCCTTTAGATAAACCTTTAGAAACTCTCAACACTCCATAACAGGTGACGCATGTCGATTCGCTTTCAAGATATTTACCGCACAGCAAGCGTTGCAGATTGGATGACACAAGACTTTCAGGGCTTTCAACTGGACAGCCGTCATGTACGTTCAGGTGAAATTTTTATCGCCCTGACCAGTTTGTCACAGCCTGAAAAAACCATTGCATTTGCCCAAGCTGCTTTAGCACAAGGTGCTTTGGCGGTGATTTCAGAAATACCCTTGGCAGTAGCGCATAATTTGGTGGTGTCAGATGTGCGTCAGCGCATGGGACACTGGCAAAAACAATATTTACAAGCCGTGCAGCCTGTTCGTTTGGCACGCATACTTGCGGTCACAGGCACCAATGGCAAGACCACCATTTCACGTTTAATTGCTGAATTGTTGATGTTGCAAGGTCAACGCTGTGCGGTCATGGGCACAACAGGCAACGGCATTTTACCGAATTTAGAAGCTTCAACGCACACGACGTTGGATGCCTTGCAACTACAAAATGCTTTGCACAGTTATGCCCAGCAAGGGGCGGTGTTTACTGCAATTGAAGCCAGTTCACATGGCTTAGAGCAAGGTCGCTTAAATGGTTGCGACATCGAAATTGCGGTATATAGCAACCTGAGTCGAGACCATTTGGATTATCACGGCACTTTAGAAGCCTATGCTGCCGCTAAAGCCATGTTGTTTCAGTTTGCCAGTTTAAAAGTCGCAATTATCAATTTGGATGATGAATATGCTGAGATCATGCTGCAAGCTGCGCAGCAGAATCCTGCACAACCGAAAATTTTGACTTATTCCACGCAGCAGGCGGCTGATTATCAAGTACAGCAAATCGAATACAGTCTGAATGGCGTACGTTTCCAGCTAAAAACTGCTACGGCAGAATATGTGGTGCAAAGTCCGTTGCTCGGACATTTTAATGTTGAAAACTTGGTGGCGAGTTTAATTGCGGCTGAGCAGGCAGGTTTTGAGTTGACTGACTTGATTGCGACTGTACCACAACTGAAAGGTGCGCCAGGCCGTATGCAAGTGCTGCGTGATGCAGAGCGTTTATTTGTGGTGGATTATGCACATACCCCAGATGCCTTGATTCAAGTACTGCAAACCCTAAAACGTCATGTCAGCGCACAGCTTTGGGCAGTATTTGGTTGTGGTGGTGACCGTGACCGTGGCAAACGCCCACTTATGACCCAAGCAGCACTGGATTATGCCAATGTCGTGCTCTTGACCTCAGATAACCCACGCACAGAAGATCCTTTGCAAATTTTTGCCGATATGCAGGCAGGTGTAGATTTGTCAGTGGCACAAACACATGAAATTCATGATCGCCGCGAAGCGATTAAATATGCCGTTCAACATGCTCAATCAGGTGATATTGTGTTGATTGCAGGCAAAGGTCATGAAAATTATCAAGAAATAGATGGGGTAAGACACTGGTTTGATGATGTGATTGAAGTGCAAGCTGCGATAGATGCACAACATTGCTCACCTTCTGCTTACCCAGCGCAATAAGGAATTTGTATGCACACTTCCACCACCAGTACTGCAATTTTAGAACCTTGGACTGCTGAGCAACTGCAACAGGCAACACAAGGTTATTGGCTGAATGGACACACACCGCAGGACGAGATTAAACGTATTTTGACCGATTCACGACATGCTGAAGCAGGTGATGCCTTTTTGGCATTAAAAGGTGAGCGTTTTGATGCGCATGACTTTGTGGCTCAAGTGGCGACTCAGGGCTGTTCAATGGCGATTGTCAGCCAGCCTGTAGACGCAGATATTTGCCAATTGGTTGTACCTGATACTCGCTTAGCTTTAGGACACTTGGGCGCATTTCGTCGTCAGCAACATCCACAATTAAAAGTGATTGCGTTAACAGGCAGTAGTGGCAAAACCACCACCAAAGAAATGCTGGGTAGTATTTTGTCGCGTTTGGCACCGATTTTAATTACCCGTGGCAACCTTAATAATGACTTGGGCGTGCCGATGATGTTATTGGAGTTGAATGCAAGCCATCAATATGCGGTGATGGAATTAGGCGCAAGTCATCAAGGTGAAATCGATTACACCTCAAACTTGGTGCAGCCGCAGGTGGCAGGCATTATCAATATTGGTACTGCGCATTTGGGTGAGTTTGGTGGACGTGAGGGCATTTGTCGGGCTAAGTCTGAAATTTATGCACATATTGCTCCACAAGGCACGGCCATTGTCCCTGCTGCCGATGATTTTGCCGAACAGATTCAGCAAGCGGTTCAGTCGGAACAGCGTCTAAGTTTTGGCGAAGGCGGTGATGTGTTTGCGACAGACATTCAGTTGCAGCCACAATCGGCAAGTTTTTGTTTAAATACTGCCCAAGGTGTGCGTCAGGTTCATTTACCCTTTGCAGGTGAACACAATGTACAAAATGCCACGGCAGCTGCGGCTTTTGCACTGGCAATTGGCGTAAGTTTAGATGATATAGTCGCAGGCTTAGAGCAGGCACAAGGCGCAAAAGGGCGCTTGAACTTTATTCAGCATGGCGCACATTTGTTCATTGACGACACCTATAATGCCAATCCAACCTCTATGCGTGCTGCAGGCGAAGTCCTTGCACAGCAAACAGGCGTGCGGGTTATGGTTATTGGTGATATTGGCGAGCTGGGCAATAGTGCAGCACAACAGCACTATATGTTGGGGCGTGATTTGGTGTCTATTGGTGGCATCAACTTTGTGGTGGCGGTCGGTGAATTTGCACCTGCGACCCAAGAAGGTGCGCGTAGTACCCAATATGGAAAAAAATTACAGGCTTTTGTCACTCAAGAACAAGCCTTACCGTTTTTAATTGATCTGGTAAAAACACATCAACCTCAGTCCATGAGTTTCCTATTTAAAGGTTCTCGTTATACCCATATGGAAACGTTGATGGCTGCATTGATGGAGAAAATTTAAATGCTGTTATGGTTATTTGAACAGCTGGCGGGCTATAACAGCTCGTTTCAGGTGGTTCGTTATTTAACATTACGTTCATTACTGAGTGTCTTGACTGCACTTGGCATTGGCTTGGTGCTTGGCCCTGTGATGATTCGTAAACTGCAAGCATTAAAATACGGTCAAGCAGTCAGCTCTTATGCACCTGAAGGGCATGCCAAAAAAATGGGTACGCCAACCATGGGCGGGGTATTAATCCTGCTTTCCATTGGTATTTCGACCCTATTATGGGCAGATTTATCTAACCCTTATGTCTGGATTGTACTGGCGGTCATGGTCATTTTTGGCGCTGTAGGCTGGGCAGATGACTGGATTAAAATTCGCTACAAAGACAATGCGGGTTTGCCTGCACGTAAAAAATTCTTCTGGACTTCGGTCGCATCATTGGGTGCAGGTATTGCCTTGTATGTGATTGCAACCCAACAGCCAAATCCTGCACAAACCGCAGATATGTTGGATGTGTTGATCCCATTCTTTAAAGATTTCAGCATTCCTTTGTCTTTGATTCCACTCGGTATTGGCTTCATTATCTTTACTTATTTGGTGATTAACGGTGCCTCAAATGCGGTAAACCTGACTGATGGTTTAGATGGCTTGGCGATTATGCCAATCGTATTAGTTGCGGCCGGTTTGGGTGTATTTGCCTACTTGGCGGGGGATGTTCGTTTTGCTGATTATCTGCATATTCCTTATGTGAAATATGCATCCGAGTTAGTGGTGATTTGTGCCGCGATGATTGGTGCAGGCTTAGCCTTCCTGTGGTATAACGCGCATCCTGCACAAGTCTTTATGGGCGATGTCGGTGCGCTATCTTTGGGGGCAATGCTAGGTACGATTGCCGTGATGGTGCGTCAGGAAATCGTATTTGCGATTATGGGTGGTGTGTTTGTGGTTGAAGCCATTTCAGTATTCCTGCAAATTGGTTCACTGCGTATGCGCAATAAACGTGTCTTTTTAATGGCGCCGTTGCATCACCACTACGAAAAGAAAGGCTGGCGTGAAACCCAAGTGGTGATTCGCTTCTGGATTATTACAATTATGCTGGTGGTTTTAGGCCTAATGACCTTAAAATTACGCTAAGCCAAAAGAACCGAAAAACCTTGAAAAGTCGGCACCTGCCGACTTTTTTATGCCGCCTGCTTTGGAGAAAATCATGAATCTGCTGATGTGTCCTGTGTGTCGTCAGGTCTTACAACTGCATGACAGAACGTGGCGCTGTGCCAGCAACCACAGTTATGATGTCGCGAAACAAGGCTATGTCAACTTGCATGTCGTGCAGCATAAACACAGTAAAAACCCAGGAGATACACCTGTTTCGGTACAGGCACGCCGTGCCTTTTTAAGTGCCGGGCATTATGCGCCCTTGCAACAGGCGGTGGTGCAAAAAATTCGTGCGTTACGCATCGAAAATTTGTTGGATATTGGCTGTGGTGAAGGCTATTACACTGCTGCCATGCAAGGCGAAGTGTTGCAGTGTGTCGGGGTGGATATTGCCAAGAATGCCGTACAAGTAGCGGCAAAACTGAATCCTGCAGTGACTTGGGTGGTGGGGACAGGAGCAACTTTGCCTGTGTTGGATCATTGCATTGATGTTTGCACCAGCTTGTTTAGCCCAATTCCACAACAGGAAATTTTGCGGGTTTTAAAACCACAAGGCTATTTGTTGGTAGTAACGCCTGCGCCTGAGCATTTATTGGCGATGCGTCAAGCTTTGTTTGAAGAAGTGAAGCCACATGAACCCGAAAAATTTATCACTCAATTGCAAGACACCTTTGATTTGGTTGATGCCAGTGTGGTGGAAACACCATTACAGCTCAATCAAAGCGATTTAATTCATTTAATTGCTATGACACCTTATGCCTATAAAGCCAAAGCAGAGCGCCGTCAGGCGTTGGAACAGCAAACCCAGTTTGACGTGACAGCACAGCATCAAATTTATCTATTTCAGAAAAAGTAAGTTTGAATAGCCCATAAAAAAGCCCTGATGTTTGCATAAGAGGGCTTTTTTCTGACTGCTTGTCTGTTGTTACAAGACTTCGTCAATTAAGTTTTCTAACGCATCGGGAGCAGGTTTAGGTGCTGCATTGGGTTTGGCAGGGCTGTTGTTTGGCGCTTGCATGGCAGGCGGTGCAGCGTTTTCAGGAATTAACACTTCCTCGCCTGGTAAGTCGTCAAAATCTCGCTCAGGCGCACGTGCTGGCGTAACAGGCGCAGGTCGATACAGTGGACGTGCCAATGGCGGTGAAGCACGATAATCCTGCTTCTGTTCTGCATTCATTTGATTGAGTTCACGTTGTGGCGCTTTGGCTTTGCTGTCTAAACTGACCCATGCTTCAGGTGTGCCTTTAAGTGCATTGCCCATAAAATCTGTCCAAATTGGCAGCGCTGCGACACCCCCATATTCACGACGTCCTAAAGTGGTAGGTTGGTCAAAGCCGACCCAAGCTACAGTCACCAGTTTGCCGTTAAAACCTGCAAACCAAGCATCTTTGGCGTCGTTGGTGGTTCCTGTTTTGCCGCCAATATCACCACGGCCAATTCTGAGCGCGGCACGACCAGTGCCGTGTTGAATCACATCACGTAAAATGTTGGACATATCATACGCCGAGCTAGATTTTAAAATACGTTGTGCCTGTTTGTACTGACTACGCTCTGCCAATAATTGTGGATCCTGTTCAGCTTGTGCCAGTTTTTTATTGGTCACTTCAATCACTTCATCATCGGGCGTGGTGGCTTCGGCACTTTCAGTTGTTTGTTCTTTGGAATTAATACAAGCAATACACGCATATTCAGGATTGGCTTGATAAATCACCTTGCCATAAGCATCTTCAATACGGTTAATGAAGTGCGGTTGAATACGGTAACCCCCATTGGCAAAAGTGGCATAGCCCGTTGCCATTTGAATAGGCAAAACTTGTGGTGTACCTAATGCAATCGTGTAGTTACGCGGAATCTGATCTTCCTGTAAACCAAAATCCATGAATAGTTGGCGGGTACGCTCAATACCGACTTCTTGTAATAAGCGTACCGAAACCGTGTTACGAGATAAATAGAGTGCACGACGTAACGGAATCATGCCTAAATGACGACCATCGGAGTTACGTGGTGACCATTTACCAATGGTGATTGGACTGTCATTGACCATGGTGTGTGGTGTCATACCACGCTCTAAAGCCAGTGCATAGACAAAAGGTTTAATGGTAGAACCTGGTTGGCGCCAACCTTGTAAAGTACGGTTGAATTTGGATTGATAGAAATTATATCCACCCACCAATGCTTCAATGGCGCCGTTATTCGGGTTAATTGCGACCAATTGACCTTGCACTTTTGGTACTTGTACTAATGACCAAGCGGTTTTATTTTCATTTGGGCGTAAACGGACAATATCTTTGACTTTTACAATCTGTGCCGCGCGACTTGGCGCATTGCCTACACTGTTAGCATTGCGATAGGGGCGCGCCCAAGACATACCTGACCACGGTACAGTAACAGTTGTGCCATCTTGCATTAACGCTTCAAAAGAATTATTCAGTACTTTGCTAACTTGCGCAGGGTAGGTATTGGCATAAGCACGAAACTCATGCAGAGGCTTGTCATGTGCCTCTGCACCACGCCATCCATGACGACGATCATAAGCCTCTAAGCCTTCTTGCACCGCCTGTTCAGCATACATCTGACGTTTGCTGTCTACCGTCGTGTAAACTTTATAGCCCGAATCAACCGCTTGTTCGCCAAATTTACTGACCAGTTCAGCACGTACCATTTCTCCAATATAGGGATGTTTATTGCTAATGCTACGGTCTGGCATATCTAAATTAATGGGTTCAGCAATCGCTTTTTGGTACTCATTTTGGTTGATATACCCTAATTGCAACATGCGTCCTAAAATCCAGTTGCGACGCTCCAAAGCACGCTCAGGATTCACTACAGGATTGTAGCGTGAAGGTGCTTTAGGTAAGCCTGCAATCATAGCCATTTGTGCAATCGACAGTTCTTCTAGGCTTTTGTTGTAATAAATTTTGGCAGCTGCCGCGATACCATAAGCATTTTTACCCAAAAAGATTTTATTGACGTACAAGGTCAAAATTTCTTCTTTGCTCAGATTTTGTTCAATTTTACGTGCTAAAAAGATTTCGGTAAGTTTGCGCTTTAAGGTGCGTTCAGGACTGAGATAATAGTTTTTTGCCACCTGCATGGTAATGGTCGAACCGCCCGTTTGCACATTGGAGCCTGTTACGGCCTCGCTCACCGCGCGCCCCAAACCTTTGAAGCTGATTCCACTGTGTTCAAAAAAAGCAGAATCTTCAGCTGCCAAGAACGCAAAAATGAATTTTTCAGGAATATGTTCGTAGTCGACAGGTACAGAAAGTTTGCCGCCATACTCGGCAATCAGCTCATTATCGGCACTGTACACCTGCAATGGCTTTAGTAATGGTGCTTTTTTTAAGGTGGTCATTTCTGGCAAAGATGGGGCAATATAGAGATACATGCCATAGAAACCCATCGGTATTGCGACCAAAATTATAATTATGATCAAAAAAAATGGATGAACACGACCCGAACAAGATAGCTTTTTCATAACAAGTGCGTTTTAATAAGCGCTAATAGCAAACTAATTGCTGGTCAGTATAGCGAGTAGATTTACGGATTGTTAGATGAATTATTGTATCCGTAAAAAATTATAGACCAGCGCGGATTAGTAGGTTAAATTTTTTTGGGGATAAAAAAATAATAGGAATGGTATTATCGTGCGTAGGTTATATCGTAAGCCAAGTAAGGGGTTAATAGGTGTAGATATTAGTTCTACTTCTGTTAAGTTATTAGAACTCTCTGTTAAGAATGGGAGATATTGGGTCGAAAGCTATGCGCTGGTCCCACTTCCAGAAGGCAGTGTGGTTGAAAAAAACATTCTCAATCCAGAAGCAGTCGGGGATGCGCTTGAACGTGCATTGAACTTAGCAAACACGCAATCTACATCGGCAGCATTTGCAATTCCAACCTCAATGGTGATTACCAAAATCATTGAAATGGATGCAGATATGACCAGCGATGAGCGTGAAGTTCAAATTCGTATGGACGCCGAGCAATATATTCCATTCCCATTAGATGAAGTCAGCCTAGACTTTGAAGTCCAACCAGACCGTTTAGCCAATCCAAACCGCGTCAATGTGTTACTCGTTGCGACACGTTTAGAAAACGTCGAAGCACGAGTAGAAGCATTAGAGTTGGGTGGTTTGAAAGCCAAAATTGCCGATGTCGAAAGTTTTACCATCGAAAATGCCTTTAAAGTGTTCTCCGATACCCTGCCAATGGGTGTGAACACTATTGGTATTTTGGACATTGGTCATAGCATGACTACCTTGTCGGTGCTGCAAAATAACAAAATTATTTATACCCGCGAACAAACCTTTGGTGGTAAGCAGCTGACACAAGAAATTCAAAACCGTTATGGTTTGTCTTATGAAGAAGCAGGTCGCGCGAAAAAAAGCCGTACTTTGCCAGATGACTACGATGTAGAAGTGCTCGAACCGTTCTTAGAGGCGGTGGTGCAACAAGCTGCACGCTCACTGCAGTTTTTCTTTTCATCTTCACAATTTAACGAAATTGATCACATTTTATTGGCAGGGGGGAATGCCAATATTCCAGGTCTTGCGAAGTTGTTGCAGCAAAAACTGGGCTACCGTGTGACCATTGCCAATCCATTCTTGCAAATGGGCTTCTCTCCACAAATCGACATTAAAAAAATTGAAAGTGATGCACCGTCATTGATGGTGGCATGTGGTTTAGCAATGAGGAGTTTTGATTAATGGCAAAGATTAACTTACTCCCTTGGCGCGATGAGCTAAGAGAAAAACGAAAAAAAGAATTTATTGTATTTTGTATTGCAGCGGCTGCTGTTGGGGTGTTATTGGTGACTTTAGCGTGGTTCTTCTATAACGCGAAGTTAGAAGATCAAGAACAAGCCAATCAATTGGTGATCAGCACCAACCAAAACCTAGATGTACAATTAAAATCTTTAGAAGGCTTGCAAGAACAGAGGAATGCTATTGTTGAGCGCATGAAGTTAATTCAGGGCTTGCAAAGTCAGCGTCCAATTGCTGTGCGTTTAGTGGATGAATTGGTGCGTGTGACACCAAGCAATATGTACTTAACCAAAGTGAGTCGGACAGGCAATAAATTTACTTTTGAAGGCAAGGCTGAAAGTCCAAATACAGTGGCTGAATTCTTGCGTAATTTGGAAGCATCGCCTTGGTATCGCAATGCATTTATGAATTCATTCTTAGCCAAAGAAGAAAACAAAGATAAAGCACCAAGCTCTGTGGTTCCTCGTGTAGAGGAAAGTTACGGTACTTTCGTAGTGACTTCAGATTTAGAAGATATTGCGATTCCTGTAACACCAACAGAACCTAATCCAACATCAGCAGCGGGGGCAGCACAATGAGTCTCGATGAATATGATGAAGTAAATCAGGATGCTGCTGTTGCTCCGAAAAAGAAAATGACTGTTGAAAAGTTTTTTCAACAGTTCAATACCCTAGATCCAAACAATTATGGTGCTTGGCCGCTTTCGGTCAAAATTACCTGCTGGATTTTTATTATTTTCTTGATTTTGGCTTTAGGTTATTTTGTCGTGATCAAGCCAAAGTTAGATGCCATTGCAGCAGCACAAGCACAAGAACAAAACTTGTTAAATGAGTTCCGCGAAAAAGATTCTAAATTGCGTAATTTGCAGCAATATCAAGCACAATTACAAGAAATGGAAGCGAACTTTAATCAACAACTTGAACAATTGCCAAAAGAAACTGAAATTCCAGGATTGGTTGAAGATATTAACGTCACTGGCGTGAATTCAGGTTTAAAGTTTAAAAACATTCGTTTAGAGAATGAGATTAAGCAAGAGTTCTTTATTGAACAGCCAATTTCAATTGAAGCAACAGGTGATTACCATGCATTTGGTTCATTCGTGAGCGGTACAGCAGCATTGCCACGTATTGTGACCATGCACGACTTTGAAATTGTAGCGACTGAAAATACAGACAAGAAAACTGATATTCCGCAAGTAACCTATAAAGCGCAAGCAAAAACTTATCGTTATGTAGGCACTGCAGATACTCAAACTGCGGGTAATGTTGGAGGGGCTGAATAATGAAGATTAAAAAGCTTTCGTTGGCTCTGATGGCGACTTTGTTGATGGTAGGTTGTGATTCACGGATTGATGCTGTGAATACACAAATGGCTGAAATTCGTAATCAGCCGCCACTGCCAATTGAACCCGCACCTGTGTTTGAACCTGCACCAACTTTTAACTATGCAGCACACCAGCTCAAAAGCCCATTTTTGCCGAGCTCATTGGCGGCAGAGCTTAAAATAATGGCAGGGAAACGCGTTTATCCGAACCTTGCTCGCCAGTTACAACCTTTGGAAAATTACGCACTTGAATCACTGACCATGAAAGGCAGTATGCGTCAAAATGGTCAAATTTTGGCATTGATTCAAACACCAGACGGTGAAATTGAGCGTATCCAACGTGGTAGCTATATGGGGGTAAATCATGGTCGTGTAGTAAATATTACACCTACACAAATTGATTTAATCGAAATTATTCCAGATGGTCGTGAAGGTTATGTAGAACGTCCAAGAAGTTTAGTTTTAATTGGGCCTGCGCCATAAATTAAAGGAATAAAAATGAATAACAGTGTGAAAGATTTTATTTTTGGGGATGGTAATACAATGAACAATTTGTTCCGTCAGTTTTCAATGGGTGCAGTCGCAATGGCCGTGATGCAAGTTGCCAATGCCCAAGTCAGCATTACCAACATCGTACCCATGCAAATTCCGGGGCAGGGCACCGAAATTCGTGTGATGTTTAATGGTTTGCCACCTCAACCTGCTGCATATCAGCTCGAACAACCTTCCCGTTTGATTCTAGATTTTGATAAAGCACAACAAACTCTGAAACAAAACAGCGTTGCTGTTGCGACCAAAGAAGCTAGCTCTGTAGAGGTCAGTTCAGATGCACAGCGTTCACGTTTAACTGTGAACTTAGCAGACGCGGGGGCATTCACCACGCGGGTTGAAGGCAACACCTTTATTTTAAAAATCAACTCAAAAACGGCAACCCCTGTGGCTGCCGTAACTGCTCAACGTAGCGCACAAGGCGTTTCCAATATTGGTTTCCAGCGCGGCGGTGAAGGTGAAGGTCAGGTGGTGATTGATCTACTCGGTAGCAATACGCCTGTAGATGTGCAGCAGCAAGGTAGCAAAATTGTGGTACGTACTTTAGGTAATAAAATACCTGCACATTTGGCGCGTCGTTTAAATGTCAATGATTTTGCAACACCTGTTTCGACCATTGATGCACACAATGATGGCAGCAATGGCGTGATTACTATTCAGTCTGCAGGCAGCTAT
This sequence comes from Acinetobacter sp. KAM396, assembly GCF_021602765.1. NCBI lineage: Bacteria > Pseudomonadati > Pseudomonadota > Gammaproteobacteria > Moraxellales > Moraxellaceae > Acinetobacter > Acinetobacter sp. KAM396. The sequence continues at coordinate 436 of NZ_BPPH01000012.1, read as the reverse complement.
GAATATATGGCGTATCAAGCAGAAGACAAACTAACGATCAGCCTAAAACGCCCTGTCGATAAAAACCCGTTTAAACCGCGTGCAGCGCAAAGCTATACAGGCAAAAAGATTTCATTGGATTTCCAAGACATCGAAGTGCGTCGTGTATTGCAGTTATTGGCTGATTTCACAGGCATTAACATGGTGGCATCAGACACCGTGCAAGGCAACATTACCTTACGTTTAAAAGATGTGCCTTGGGATCAAGCCTTAGATATTATCCTGAAAAGTAAAAACTTGGATAAGCGTCGTAATGGTAACGTCATCTGGATTGCGCCTGTTTCTGGGCAGAGTAAAACTTGAAGTGCGACATAAACCACCTAATTAATTTAAAGGGTTTATGGAGTATATAAAATTGTCATACCATCATCTTAACTTTGAAGATCGTACTGCATTA